>NZ_JBIUAT010000033.1:0-28032 GCF_044547685.1 Acinetobacter sp. NPDC052428 | reverse complement strand
GTGTCATGGTTGACTCCAAAAACAAGCATTTCCCATGCTTATTGGGGAGTAGATTATCACTTATAGGCGTGGTCTAAAATCCTAGAACCACATCATTTCCTCAAAAAAACGACAAGGTGTTTGTCCTACTTTGAAAATAAATTTATTCGTTTTATCAACTATTTCAAATTTGTAAGGACAAGAATCATTGAGGAATTCTCTTTTCAAACAATTATGAGTTCTCTTAAAGAAAACAGTACCAAAGGTATAATTGTCATCATCAATATCACGGGTGTCTCGAAAACTTTTATCGAAACACTGAAGCATTAATTTTGCAATATAAGTTAACTTGTCATCTGTTAACTCTTTATCAAATGTTGAAGGGTGGGGGTATTTGACCATAAATAACGTATCCTTTACTTAATGTAATGTGGAAATCCTAAGTAGCGAATTTTTAATTTATTTCATTTTTATAAAAACGTCAACCAAATTATTTCTGATTATAGAAAAAGTCAACCAATTTTGACTTTGTCCATTAATTTTTTAAAATTTCTTGTGTTTAAAAAAGCTGCTAAAAAAATAGCTTCTTAAAATTCTTTTAAAGCCCGAAATAGTAACCAATCAGACAGATAATCACGGTAATCACAATTAAGGTCACTACATTTGCAGAAGAACTGGCTTTACCTGGATCTTGAGGTTTTTCTGCTTTAGAAATTTTTGGTGAACGATCTTCAGTACTCATACCGACAAATGGGTCAGGTGCAACTTTAGGTGTTAGCTGTGCAGTTTTATAGTGGTTGGCGACTTTGCTGATGAATTTAGCACTTAAATCATCAATTTTTTGCGAAAAATGTCGCAGATTGAGTTGCTGCTCCGGGCTGAGTACTTCGCCATCTGCACGATAGGGATGCTGGATTTTAGTTTGAATAAAGTCGTTTAAGGCGTCTAGGCGGTACAAAGTCTGGTGAGCATAATCCGCTGAATAGTCAGTGGGAATTAAGGCCAAATGACTTTCGCTATCGGCCTGAATGGCAGGCATGGTACCGTAATAAGGCAAATTGGTATACGCCGGCTCGATAAAATCTTGGGCAAGGCTACTTTCAAACAGTTCATGATCGGTATAGGTCTGGATATCATCCCAGTTTGGCGCTTCTAGATCCACATCAATGCGCTTGGCCAGTTTGGGATTTAACTCATAACACCAGAATGTTTCATGGCGTAAAGGGGATTGTTGTGATTTAGGCGCTTCGTAGTCATTGTCCGCGCTGTACCATTCAGGCAGTTCTTTACCAATGATCCAGGCAGTTTTGGTTTTGGCATCATGACTGACAATAAAATGCGCTAGTGGTAATAGCTCGACATTGGCATTCGGATTTTTTTCATCAACCAGTAAATCAGAGCGATGCAAACTCAGTCGGCGTACACCTTGTTTTTTCAGACCTTCCAGCCAGATCTGGAAATGCTGGGCCAGCAGATGTTGTGACATCAGATCCCGAAAGGCAAACTGATGCTGATTAAAAATGGAATGTTGAATCCAACGATTGAAACTCAGGTCCTGAGTCAAATACTCATTGCCGTAAGTGACGAGGGTCAGTTGCTGTTTCCAAATTTGATCGAGTGCCATAGTGATTTGATCTGATTGATATTGTGTTTATCTTATACTTTTTATATTTAATCACGCCAATCTAATTTTCCTTAAAACGCATCTTCATCAAAGTGTCTAAAAACTGTTAGAATGTGGGGTTTTTAAAATATTTTTTAACCTGTTGCTTTGAGAGTTACTATGTCACTGGAAGCCCTGACCACTGAAGCGCTCGCTGCGATTGCAGCAGCTCAAGACCTTGCTGCACTTGATCAAGTACGAGTGCAATTTACGGGGAAAAAAAGCCAGCTCGCGGAACAATCTAAGTCGCTTGGTAAAATGGATCCTGAAGAACGTAAAGTCTTCGGCGCACAAATCCATGCTGTACGTGAAACCATTACCGCTGCATTGACATCACGTCAGGCAGAACTGCATAAAGCTGCCTTAGAACAAAAACTGGCAAGCGAAACCATTGATATTACTTTACCAGGTCGTGGCCAGCAGGTGGGCAGTATCCATCCAGTGACCCAGGTGCAAGAGCGTATTTGCCAGTTCTTTACCAAGGCAGGTTTTACGGTTGCAACAGGTCCTGAAGTTGAAGATGACTATCACAACTTTGAAGCACTGAACATTCCGGGGCATCACCCGGCGCGTGCCATGCACGATACTTTCTATTTCGATGTGAACCATTTGTTGCGTACGCATACGTCTGGTGTGCAGATTCGTACCATGGAAACACAGCAGCCACCAATCCAGATCGTGTGTCCGGGCCGTGTTTACCGTTGTGATTCGGATCAAACTCACTCGCCGATGTTCCATCAGATCGAAGGTTTATACGTGGCTGAAAATACCAGCTTTGCGGAACTGAAAGGTTTGCTGATTAACCTGCTGAACGAATTCTTCGAAAAAGATTTGAAAGTACGTTTCCGTCCATCTTATTTCCCGTTCACCGAGCCGAGTGCGGAAGTGGATATTATGGATGAACGCGGTCGCTGGTTGGAAGTATTGGGCTGCGGTATGGTACATCCAAATGTGCTGCAAGCTGCAGGCATTGATCCTGAAAAATACAAAGGCTTTGCTTTTGGTCTGGGTGTTGAACGTTTTGCAATGCTTCGTTATGGCGTGAATGACTTACGTATGTTCTTCCAAAACGATGTGCGTTTCTTACGCCAGTTTGCTTAAAACTTTTTAATAATCCTCTCCTAACCTCTCCTTTTAAAAAGGAGAGGGACTCCGCGAAATAGATGGAGTTCTCCCCCTTTGGAAAATGGGGGGCAGAGGGGGATTCTAGAGATTTGAATTACAGGTTTTATATCAATGAAAATTAGCGAAAATTGGCTACGCACATGGGTCAACCCAGCCATCGATAGCGATAAACTTTCTGATCAATTGACCATGTTAGGTCTTGAAGTTGATGACTTATCTCCTGCAGCGAAACCCTTTACTGGTGTAGTAGTGGGGGAAGTCCTGACAGTAGAACAACATCCTGATGCAGATCGCTTGCGTGTGACCACTGTCAATATCGGTTCTGGTGAACCATTGCAAATTGTATGTGGTGCGCCAAACGTACGTGCCGGCATGAAAGCGCCAGTTGCGACTATCGGTGCAGTACTTCCGGGTGATTTCAAAATCAAGAAAGGCAAGCTTCGTGGTATCGAGTCACAAGGCATGCTGTGCGGCGCTTCAGAAATCGATTTGGAAGATAAAATCGATGGTCTGTTAGAGCTGCCTGCAGATGCACCAGTAGGTATGAACATCCGTGAATATCTGGATCTTGATGATAACGTGATTGACATCAGCATCACACCAAACCGTGGTGACTGTTTCAGTATTCGCGGGATCGCACGTGAAATTGGTGTGATTAACCAGCTTCCGGTGACTGCGCCTGAAATTAAAGAAGTTACTGCAACTATTAGCGACGAAAAGAAAGTCGTTGTGTCAACTGAAGGCTGCCCACGTTACTTAGGTCGTGTGATCAAGAATGTGAATACCAAAGCACCAACGCCTGAATGGATGGAGCGTGCATTGGCACGTTCAGGTATCCGTCAGCACAGCATTCTGGTCGATATTACCAACTATGTATTAATCGAGCTTGGTCAACCGCTACACGCATTTGATGGTGGTAAAGTGCAAGGCGCGGTACACGTACGTCAAGCGACGGAAGCTGAAAAGTTAGTTTTGCTCAATGAACAAGAAGTTGAACTCAACGAAAAAGTGATGGTGATTGCAGATGATGAAAAAGCATTGGCCATTGCCGGTATTATGGGTGGCTTGTCTTCAGCAGTCAGCGATGCAACCACTGAAATTTTCCTGGAATCAGCATTCTTCGCACCACTGCATATTGCCGGTCGTGCACGTAGCTTTGGCCTGCATACTGATGCTTCTCAGCGTTATGAACGTGGCGTCGATTTTGAATTGCCATTGATCGCTATGCACCGCGCATCACAATTGATTGCGGAACTTGCTGGCGGTGAGTTCGGACCAATTACAGTTGCCGAAAATGCAGCCCTATTGCCAACACGCGACGCAATTGAGTTGAATCAAGCACAAGTCGATCAACTGCTAGGTTATAGTGTTGATTCAGCGTTCATTACTGATGCTTTAACCCGTTTAGGTTGTGATGTAACTGTTAAAACAGAAGGCGAGTGGTTAGTGGTTCCACCGTCACATCGTTATGATATGGTGATTTACCAGGACTTGATCGAAGAAGTGGCGCGTATTCACGGTTATGACAATATTCAAATCAGCCTGCCTGTGATTGATGTGAAATTGGCGAAATACCAAGATCAATTTGAATTGGGTCAACTCCGTCAAACTGCCGTAACTTTAGGTTACCAAGAAGCGATCAGCTTTAGCTTCGCAGACCTAAAACTTGAAAAGCAACTTAATTCCAGTGTGAATCCATTAGCATTAGCCAATCCAATTTCAAGTGATTTGGCGGTGATGCGTTCAACCTTGCTGTCTAGCCTGATTCCTTGTGTGCAGTACAATGTTAACCGTCAGCAAAGTCGTGTACGCTTCTTTGAACTGGGTCTGCGTTTTGACTATCAAGAAGCTCGCAGCATCCATGATTTAAAACAGATTCCAACCTTTGCCCTGATTGCAACAGGTTCACGTACCCCTGAGTCTTGGCATGGCAAGGCACAGCCAATGGACTTCTTTGACTTTAAGGGTGATGTAGAAGAAATTCTGGCTGCTGGTCGTGTCAACGTAGAATATGTGCGTTCAGAGCGTAGCTGGTTGCACCCAGGGCAATCCGCAGAAATTCTCGTGAATGGTCAATCAATTGGTTACTTGGGGCGTTTACATCCCTCACTTGAAGACGAACTTGATCTGGCAACCACATGGGTAGCAGAATTGGATCAAGCGGCTGTTTTGCAAACTTATGTATCTAATTTTACAGAATTATCACGTTTTCCATCGGTTCGACGTGATATTGCGCTTTTAATTAGTGATAAGATTAATGTTAGCGAAATTCAGGGACTTATCGAAAAAACAGGCGGAGAGCTTTTAGACTCAACTTGGTTGTTCGATGTGTACACTGGACAAGGAGTAGAAGAAGGGAAACGCTCACTGGCATTTGCACTTCTCTGGCAGCATCCAAGCCGTACACTGGAAGATGCTGAAATTAAATCAGGTATGGATAATATCCTTCAAGTGTTAGAAAACACTTACCAAGCGACATTGAGGGCTTCATGACAGCACTAACTAAAGCAGAAATGGCTGATCATTTAAGTGAGCTCACGAGTTTAAACCGTCGTGAAGCAAAACAAATGGTTGAGTTGTTCTTCGATGAGATTAGCCAGGCGCTCATCTCAGGCGAGCAAGTAAAACTTTCGGGTTTTGGTAATTTCGAGTTGCGTGACAAGCGTCAACGTCCAGGCCGTAACCCGAAAACGGGTGAAGAGATTCCGATTTCTGCACGCCGCGTGGTCACCTTTCGTGCCGGACAGAAGTTCCGTCAACGTGTGGGAAATGAGCAGGTCAACTGATCTGCTTTTTTAAAAACTGGAATCTAATATTTTTAATTTTCAGTTTTTAAAATAAAAAAGAGAGCCAAAGGCTCTCTTTTTTTGTACTGAATAATCTAGAAGATTATTGAGCAGCAGCTTCAGAAGCAGCAGTAGCGTCAGCAGCAGCGTCAACAGCAACTGCAGCAGCAGCGTCAGCTTCAGCAACAGCAGCAGCATCAGAAGCAGCAACTTCAGAAGTAGCTTCTACAGCAGCAGCATCAGCAGCAGCTTCAGCTTCAGAAGCAGCTTCTACAGCTTCAGATGCAGCTTGGTTAGCGTCAGCAGCAGCGTCGTCAGCTTTTTTAGCACAACCAACGAAAGCTAGAGTAGTAGCAACTGCAGCAGCAATAGCGATTTTTTTGAATAACATGGCATCACTCTCTAAAAATTGAGATTAAAAAAAACCAAAGTTAGTCTGTTAAGTGCTTTTATTGTTCCTAATTGTGTTAGGGACTAACAACGCAGGAGCAGTCTAACTGGTCTGCAAATATGCTATCACTGCGCATTTTTAATTGCTACTGGCAATGATCAAAAAAGTACGGAAAAACGATAAAAAATAAGAAGTTTTTAACAGAAAATAACAATGGAATGAAAGATTTAGATTGGAGAAAGGCTTATTAAATACTTAAAAGTTATACAATTTTTAATCTGAATATTTTATTAATCAAAAACTTAAAAATAAGTTTACATAAATCAGGCTTCATTGTTTCATTCTGTAATTTATGTCAACCTAAAAAAGGCCACCGTTTAGATGACCTTTCATTTAAAATTTTAATTTGAAGCTTTGCGTTTCATCTGATCAAAGAAATCATCATTGGTCTTGGTTTCTTTCATACGATCCAGTAAGAATTCCATTGCCGCCAATTCGTCTTGAGTATGCAGCAGCTTACGCAGAATCCAGACTTTACGCAGATTGTCTTCTGACATCAGGCGTTCTTCACGACGAGTACCAGATTTCTTGATGTTCATTGCAGGGAACACGCGTTTTTCAGCAATACGACGATCAAGGGTAATTTCCTGGTTACCTGTACCTTTGAATTCTTCGTAAATCACTTCATCCATTTTACTACCGGTTTCAATCAGGGCAGTAGAAATGATGGTCAGTGAACCGCCTTCTTCGATATTACGTGCAGCACCGAAGAAACGTTTAGGGCGTTCTAAGGCATGTGCATCCACACCACCAGTCAGTACTTTGCCTGATGAAGGAATCACAGTGTTATAAGCACGTGCCAGACGGGTAATCGAGTCAAGCAAAATCACCACATCTTTCTTATGTTCAACCAGACGTTTTGCTTTTTCAATCACCATTTCAGCGACTTGAACGTGACGTGCAGGAGATTCATCAAAGGTAGAAGCCACGACTTCACCACGAACCGTACGCTCCATCTCAGTCACTTCTTCTGGACGCTCATCAATTAGGAGAACGATCAGAATAACTTCAGGATTATTGCGAACGATGGACTGTGCAATGCTTTGCAGCAGCATGGTTTTACCCGCTTTCGGCGGAGCCACAATAATTGAACGCTGGCCTTTACCAATCGGTGCAACTAAGTCGATCACACGGGTGGTTAAATCTTCAGTGGTGCCATTGCCCAACTCCATCACCAACTGTTCAGTCGGGAATAATGGCGTCAAGTTTTCAAACAGAATCTTGTTACGTGAATTTTCAGGTGTGTCGTAGTTAATTTGATTGACTTTAAGTAAAGCAAAATAACGTTCGCCTTCTTTCGGCGGGCGAATGGTGCCAGTAATGGTGTCGCCAGTACGGAGGTTAAAACGACGAATTTGAGAAGGGCTGACATAAATATCGTCAGGACCTGCTAAATAAGAACCTGCGGCTGAGCGTAAAAAGCCAAAACCATCTGACAAAATTTCTAGAACGCCATCACCAAAAATCTCTTCGCCATTCATTGCATGACGTTTTAAGATGGCAAAAATAATGTCTTGCTTACGGTTACGAGCCATACCTTCGAGGCCCATAAACTCGGCAATCTTGATGAGTTCGCCAATCGGTTTTTTCTTGAGTTCGGTTAAATTCATAGGTGGTCAGATAGAATCAAAGTTCTGAGGTACAGGTTAGAAAGGGAGTAACATTCGGCCGCATACCAGCATTCAAACGAAAGCAATTGAATTTGCAAAAGAACAATTCAGAGATCTGTTTGAGTGTTTCAAAGAAAAATGTGGAAAACAATTTCTATTGCCGAGCGGCATCTTATGTAATGTGTCTTGTAAGAAATTGACAGGATTTAGGATCCTTTATCTCTTGAGTAGCGAATATAAGAGAAAATGCCAGGTTTGTCAATTTATAGCCGAAAAAAATACGCGAGCATGAGTCGCGTATTTTTTACTAAAAATGCTGTGCTTAGATATTGTCATCAATAAATGCAGTCAGTTTAGATTTTGGTGCAGCACCGACTTGAGTCGCAACAACTTCACCATTTTTGAACATCAACAAAGCCGGGATGTTACGGATGTTGAAATTCACAGCAGTTTGTTCGCAAGAAGTTACGTCAACTTTCACGATTTTAACTTTGCCTTGGTATTCATCAGCAAGCACTTCAAGTACAGGTGCGATTGCTTTACATGGTGCACACCAGCCTGCCCAAAAGTCCACCAGTACAGGAACGTCTGATTGAAGAACGTCTGCTTCGAAGTTTGCGTCAGTAGTGTTTACGATGTTGCCAGACATGGAATGTGCTCCAGATTAATATTTTAAAGATAACTAATTATTAGTATTACATAGCCATCTTTAACAATGTAGGGGAATCTGTAAATTTTCAATGCTTAATGTTATTTTGTCTAATGGATGATCACGATAGTGATGATCGTGTCTCACTATTATTCCCGATAAAAAAAAGAATAAGGCATTAAATTGTCGCTACAAATGGCTTTTAAATTGCATGCATGTGAATTACTCTAAGCACAATTCGTTAAAGGTTTATTTCTGGAATGTCTGACTTTTTGATTGATGAAGAATTACTTGCCGCCATCGATATGGGATCAAACAGCTTTCATTTGGCCATCGCCCGTGTAGATCATGGTGAAGTGAAGAAAGTGGCATCAATGTCAGAAAAAGTTCAGCTTGCCGCAGGACTAGACGAAAATAAGAATTTAACCGAAGCCGCCCAGCAACGCGGTTTGGCCTGTCTGGCCCGTTTTGTAGGGCGTTTAGGTGCCGTTCAGCCGAACCGATTACGGATCGTGGCGACGAATGCTTTACGTCAAGCCAAAAATGGTCATGAATTTATCCAGAAAGCCGCAGAAATTTTACCGAAACCGATCGAAATTATTGCCGGCCGTGAAGAAGCCCGTCTGATTTATCTGGGTGTATCGCATACCATGGCCAACAGTGGTCGTCGTCTGGTGGTTGACATCGG
Source organism: Acinetobacter sp. NPDC052428 (assembly GCF_044547685.1). Lineage (GTDB taxonomy): Bacteria > Pseudomonadota > Gammaproteobacteria > Pseudomonadales > Moraxellaceae > Acinetobacter > Acinetobacter lwoffii_G. Next base: position 19,081 of record NZ_JBIUAT010000033.1, on the reverse strand, counting down.
TGGCGGTTCAACTGAGCTGATTATCGGTGAAGAATTCGAGCCGATTCATACCGAATCGGTACAAATGGGCTGTGTGGCATTTACCAAAGCTTATTTTCAGGATGGTGAAATCAGCGCCAAAGCTTTTGATAAAGCAGTTACTGCGGCACGTAAAGAAATTTCCGGAATTGCCAATACTTATAAAGAAGCCGGTTGGGATGCTGTCGTCGGCTCGAGTGGTACGATTAAAGCCTGCCGCCAGATTTGCGTTAATATGGGCTGGAGCAATGATCGCGAACAGTTGACGCGTGAAGGCCTGGAAAAGCTCAAAGATAAACTGCTTAAATATAAATATGTCTCGGACATGGAATTCGAAGGTCTGAAAGATGATCGTCGTGCCGTTTTACCCGCCGGCATTGCCATTCTCTATGCAGTCTTTGATGTATTGGGGATTGATCATTTGGTCTATTCGGATGGTGCGCTACGTGAAGGCGTGATGTATGACTTGCTTGGCCGTTTCAAGCATGAGGATATCCGTGATCGTTCCGTACATGCCTTGATTGGTCGATACAATGCCGATGCCAAGCAGGCTGAGCGTGTGGTTCAGACGGCACAGAAACTGTTTAATGACGTGGCCAGTGAACTCGGTTTGAGTGTTGAAGATAGTGACCTGTTGCGTCGTGCTGCCTATCTGCATGAGATTGGTTTGGCCATTAGTCACAGTGGCTATCATCGTCATGGCGCGTATTTATTACAACACTCGGATATTGCCGGTTTCTCGCAAGTTGATCAAAATCATTTGTCACATTTGGTCGCGCACCATCGGCGTAAATTGCGCGCTGATGCCAAGATTGATGTGATGAAAGTCGGTGGATCTAAACTTTTATGGTTATGTTTGCTGCTTCGTCTGTCGGTTTTGGTCAATCACAGTCGTAGCGATGAGATGCTTCCTGCCATTGAACTCAAGGTTGAAAATGCGCAACAATGGCAACTCAGCGTGTCTGGTGATGCCAAGCAATGGCCATTGCTGGTAGCTGAACTGCACGATGAACAGCAGCAATTTAAAAATTGGGAGATTGAACTCTCGATTCAATCCGAACAGTTTGTTAATTAATACCTTTATAGGGATGAAAACGGTTAACCTATGAAAAATAAAGCAACTCCATCAAAAGCATGGGCGACAGTGCAGATTGCACGTCATCCAGAACGTCCACAATTCCTGGACTATGTGGGTGAAATATTCACTGAATTTGATGCTTTACATGGTGACCGCCTATATGGTGATGATGGCGCGATGATCGGTGGTCTGGCTCGTTTCGATGGTCAACCGGTGATGATCGTTGGTCAGCATCGTGGTCGTAGCACCCGTGAAAAATTACAGCATAATTTTGGCATGAGTAACCCGGAAGGTTATCGTAAGGCACAGCGTCTGCTAGACATGGCAGAGCGTTTTAACCTGCCAGTCTTTACTTTTATTGACACTATGGGCGCTTATCCGGGTGTCGGTGCAGAAGAACGTGGTCAGGCTGAAGCGATTGCCACCAGTCTGGCTCAGCTTTCTAATTTGAAAGTACCTGTGATTGCAACTGTACTGGGTGAAGGCGGTTCAGGTGGTGCGCTGGGTATTGGGGTAGCAGATCGTGTGGTGATGCTCTCTCACAGTATTTATTCGGTGATTTCACCGGAAGGCTGTGCCTCAATTCTTTGGAAAACCGCTGAAAAAGCTGAACAGGCTAGTGAAGCCTTGGCTCTGACTGCAGAAAAATTGCAGAAAATGGGTATTGTAGAATATGTGGTGGATGAAGGTGAGGGTGCTCACTTAAATCCGGATCAGGTCATGAACAGCTTGAAAGCAGTGCTGAAAGACGCTTTGAATGAACTGCAACCAATGGAAGCGCAAGCACGATGCGAAGCACGTTACCAACGTTTGATGAAGTTTGGCAGCGACAATTTAGGTCTGGTTTCTTAAAACAACTGCAGGACTTTCCTGCAGAGACAAAATTTCTCATCGGATGCAGTGGTGGCGTAGATTCTATGCTGTTGCTGCATCTGATGTTTTTTTTATGCCCGGAAAAAGTTCGGGCGATTTATGTCGATCACCAGTTGCAAGCAGTCAGTGCGGATTGGGGTGAGTTCGTTGCGGATCAATGTCAGCAACTGAATATTTCCTGCATCATCCAGCCGGTCAATGTCGCCAGTGGTAATCTGGAACAGCAAGCGCGCAATTCACGTTATCAGGCCTATCGACAACATTTGCAAGCGGATGAAATGTTGGTGCTAGCACATCATCAGCAGGATCAGGCGGAAACCTTGATGCTGCGTCTATTATCGGGTGCTGGTATAGATGGTTTAGCAGCCATGAAACAAATCGATGTACGTGAAAATCTCACGATTTGGCGACCATTGCTGGATATTTCCCGTGAGCAAATTTGCCAATGGGCATCAGAGCTGAATGTTCAGAATATTGAAGATCCAACCAATGATGATACTCATTATGACCGGGCCTGGGCACGCCAGACCCTGTGGCCGGTATTAAGCGAACGTTATCCTAAAATGCAAACTGCCTTGGTGCGAACCAGTGAGTTAATGCAGGATGCTCAAAACATTTTAAAAGAAGTGCTGCAACAGGATTTAGCATCTTGTGGGACTGAAATGCAGCTCGATCTTGGTAAATTTCTACAGCTTTCAAAATCACGACAACGTCAATTACTCTCTGCCTGGATGAAAGGTAAACAACAGTATCGTCCATCCTTAGATATGGTAAAGCGTTTGCAATGCGAAGTGATTTATGCCAAGCAAGATGCTCAGGCAGCATTGCATTGGCAAGGCTTTTATTATGTACGCTATCAGCAGCAATTATATCGTTTGACCGCAGAGACCTATTTAGCCGAGCAGCAACAGGTTCAAACTAGTCCGGAAAGTATAAAATTCGCTTTAAAAGACTGTGTGCAGGTTTTGTCAGGGAAATTTATCATCGCGCCTGCACAGTTCGGTTTATCTCCTGCATTATTGCAGCAAGCTTTGCATTTACAGCAGAGGCAGGGTGGCGAAAAAATTCATTTATATGGCCGTGTCGGTACCTGGCCGCTGAAAAAAGCTATTCAGGAAGCGCAAATATTTCCCTGGGCTCGGCATACTATTCAAATATTAAGCACAGATAATGTTATGCTAGGCGTGTTTACCCCTAAAGGATTTTGGTTGGCCCAATCTGCATATTGTGAAGCAGGTGGATGGCTGCCGATGTCGGTTTCTTCAACTTTAGAACTCAACGATGAGCATTGAACATGAGTGCAGCTTTAAATTGTAATATCTGTTTTATTGGTGGCGGTAATATGGCCCAAGCCTTAATTGGCGGTCTGATTTCACGTGGTTTGCCAGCAACACGTATTACAGTTTCTGATCCGGTCGAAAAAGTCCGTGCTTTATTGGCGGAAAAAGAAATTAATGTGACCGGGGATAATAGCGCTGCAATTCAGGATGCAGATATCGTCGTATTGGCGGTAAAACCTCAGGTTTTGGCTCAAGTGCTGCAACCCTTAAAAGGTCTGGTTAATAATAAGCTGATTATTTCCATTGTTGCCGGTGCAGAAATTGCCACATTGTCAGCATTGTTGGGGACAGAGCGTATTGTCCGGGTCATGCCGAACACGCCAGCATTGGTACAGACCGGGGCTCATGGTTTATATGCCAATGCATTTGTGGAAACGAGTGACCGTGAGCTAGCCAGTCAGGTTCTGGCGTCGACCGGACTGACCATTTGGGTCGACTCAGAAGCACAAATTGATGCAGTCACTGCAGTCTCGGGTTCGGGTCCGGCTTACTTTTTCTATATGATGGAAAGTATGATTCGTGCGGGTAAAAATTTAGGTCTGGATGAAAAAGTTGCAACTGCACTCACCTTGCAGACGGCTTTAGGGGCGGCGCAAATGGCGATTACCAGTTCGAATACGCCCGCTGAGTTACGTAAAAATGTGACTTCTCCAAATGGGACTACACAGGCCGCACTTGAAGTCTTTGATCGCGCCCAGATTTCTCAAAATATTCAGGCGGCACTTGCCGCTGCACAAAAACGCAGTCAAGAACTGGCACAAGAGCTCAGTGAAAGCAGCAAATCTTCAGTTTAATTTTTAGGAACGTTCAAGTATGGGTGCAAATTCTGCGCTAATTTTTGGCATTATCATTAACGTCGCGATTTTGCTCGTATTCTTCCGATTTTTAATGCAACTGGCAGCGGTCAGTCCTTACAATCCTGTGGTTCTTTCTACTGTGAAAGCCACTAAAATTGTAGATGTATTTGGTCGAATTTTCCCAACTTTGGCCAAAGGTCGAGTCAGTACTGCTGCTTTGGCATTACTGGTCGTGCTCTATCTGCTTAAAATTTTTGGCATGATGTATCTGTCAGGGGGGATGCCGAATGGGCCTGTCCATCTGATTATTCTGACTTTTGTTACCATGATGCAGGATCTTATCCGTTTCTGTCGTTATTTGATTTTCGCTACGATTATCTTAAGTTGGGTGGTGATGTTTACTCAGTCTCGTTCGCCTTATATTGAAGTCGTGCAAGAGCTGGCTGAGCCTTTACTGGCGCCATTCCGTCGTATCATGCCAAATATGGGGATGATTGACCTTTCTCCAATCTTCGCTATTTTAACTTTGATTATTATCGAAATGATTATGAACCAGGTGGCGATTGTATTGCTTACCGGTCTTTAATCGGATCCAAATAAAAAGGACGCTGAGGCGTCCTTTTTTATTTGCTCCTCCCTTTAGAAAAGGGAAGTTGGGAAGGATTTGTTAAACTTCCCAAACGGTGAACAAGTTTTAATCGCAGTACAAGAAGATGGGATATTAACCTCTCCCTAACCCTAACCCTCTCCTGAGAGGAGAGGGGATACCTTTAAAATAATATTGGTTTTCACTCTCTCTCCCAGAGGGGGGAGGGCTGGGGTGAGGAAACCCTTTAATGCGCCTCATCCCAGTTTTTGCCTTTACCCACTTCTACCACCAATGGTACAGAAATCTGCAATACCGATTGCATCACTTCAGCCAGTTTAGGTGCCAGTTCATCGGCAATGTCTTCATCGACTTCAAACACCAGTTCATCGTGAACTTGCAGCAGCATTTTGGCCTGATTTTTCGGCAACATCTTGTCGACTTCAATCATCGCCATTTTAATGATATCCGCAGCTGAACCTTGTAGCGGGGCATTAATCGCAGCACGTTCTGCCGCTTTACGCACCATCATATTACGGGCATCGATATCTGGAGTATATAAACGGCGTCCGAGCAGGGTTTCAACAAAACCCTGTTCTAATGCGACCTGACGGGTACGTTGCATATAGTCATAAATGCCCGGATAACGATGGAAATACTGCTTGATATAATCCTGTGATTCCTGACGGGTAAAGCCCAACTGACGGATCAAACCAAATTCGGACATACCGTAAAGTAGCCCGAAGTTGACGGCCTTGGCTTGACGACGCTGGTCATTGGTCACTTCTTCCAAAGGAATGCCTAGAACTTCAGCTGCGGTACGGCGGTGTACATCCTGACCGTGAATGAATGCATCCAGCAGAGCTTCATCCTGAGATAAATGTGCCATGAGACGCAATTCGATTTGTGAGTAATCGGCTGCCAGCAAAACACGACCTTTCGGTGCCACAAATGCCTTGCGGATTTGACGGCCAATTTCGGCACGAATCGGAATGTTCTGCAGGTTTGGATCAGTCGATGATAAACGGCCAGTTGCAGTCAGTGCCTGATGGTAACTGGTATGCACACGGTGGGTATCAGGATTGGCCTGTTTGCATAAGCCATCGGTATAGGTACTTTTCAGCTTGGACAAACCACGATATTCCAGAATCAGCTGGGCAATCGGATGTTCAATTTTTTCCAGTACACTTTCACTGGTACTGTATTGTCCGGTGGTGGTTTTTTTACCGCCTTTTAGCCCCAACTTTTCAAATAACACTTCACCGACCTGTTTAGGTGAGCTGACATTAAAGCTTTCATCGGCAATTTCCATGATCTGGTTTTCCAGATTGTGCATGGTATTGGAAAATTCGCCCCCAAGCTGATCTAGAAAAGCCAGATCCAGTTCGATGCCGTTTTCTTCCATTTGCGTCAGTACACGTGCGACCGGAACTTCAATATTATGCAGAATATTCACCAGTTCAGGATGTGCCTGTAATTTGCTGCTCAAGACTTCATAAAGACGATAGGTAACATGTGCATCTTCTGCAGCATAATGCGCTGCAGTTTCAAGTGGAATCTGGTTGAAGGTCTTCTGTTTGGCGCCTTTACCGGCCACCTGTTCATAAGTCGTGGTCAGATGACTCAAATACAGACGGGCCACATCATCCATGCCATGACGAGTCGCGACGGAATTCAGGACATAGGAAGCCAGCATGGTGTCGAAATACCAGCCTGCCAGATGAATACCATGATTTTCCAGTACATGTGCATCATATTTCAGATGATGACCAATTTTCTTTACAGACTCATCTTCCAGAATTGGTTTGATCTGCGCCAGAATTACTTCACGATTCAGCTGTTCCGGTGCGCCTTCATAATCATGTGCCAAGGGAACATAGTAGGCATCTTGCGCATCGAAGGCGACCGAGAAACCGACAATCTGTGCAATACGATAATCCAGACTGGTGGTTTCGGTATCAAAGGCAAAACGTTTTTCGGTACTTAAGCGTTCAAACAGTGTGTCCCAATCTTGTTGGTTTAATACCGTGTGATAGGTGGCTTGTCCTAACTGGTCATCACTGCTGGTCACAGACGCATGGTCTTCCAGAGGTTCTGGTGCTGTAACCGCTTTGGCGTTAATAGATTTTGCTGCTTGCTGGTAATTTGAATTATTCGGGTTGTTCGGGTGATCTAAGGACTGCAGCTGGTTACGGAATTCCAGCTCGGTGTACAAATGACGTAAGGTCTCGACATTCGGCTCACACAGTTTTAAATCGTCATAACCAAAGTTAAGATCCAGATCGATCACAATACTGGCCAGCTGATGGTCCAGTGCAATGCCATCGACATGTTCTTTAATATTTTGACCGACTTTGCCTTTGATCTTGTCGACATTTTCTAAAATGCCGCCAATCGAGCCATATTCGTTAAGCAGTTTTGCTGCAGTTTTGGCACCGACACCTGGCACGCCCATGATGCCATCTGATGCATCACCCATCAGGGTCAGATAGTCAATAATCTGATTCGGCCAGACGCCAAACTTTTCAAACACGCCGTCGACATCCAGCGGTTTTTCTTTAAAGCTGTCTTCCAGGGTAACTTTTTCGGTCACCAGTTGCGCCATATCTTTATCGCCCGTAGAGATCAGCACCTGATGTCCCATCGCCTCGGCACGTTTGGCCAGTGTTCCGATAATGTCATCGGCTTCGGCACCCGGTAAGGTATGCAGGGGAATGCCCAAAGCGCGGATCAAGGCATGCAGATAAGGAATCTGTTCGGATAATTCCGTTGGCATGCTGGGACGGTCACCTTTATAAATCGGTGACAGCTCATGCCGGAAGGTCGGTTCTGGGGTATCGAAAATCACCGCCATATGGGTCGGTTGGGTCCGGCGCATCAGTTTTTGAATAGCAGAAATCGCACCACGAATTGCATTGGTATGTAAACCGGTTGACGTGGTTAATGGTGGCAGTGCGTGAAAGGCACGAAATAAAAAGTAAGAGCCATCGACCAAGACAAATGGTGGCATGTAATCAATTCCTTATTCAAAATACAGCGCTATTGTACGTGATTTTTACTGCGCTCGCTGAGGCGAGTCTGAGTTTACAGCTTAGCGAATATCGGCTGAAGATGAAATAAGCAGCACAAGCTGTTGTATGATGGAATGATTCAGGAAAGAGAAATATAAGAATGGCTGCAGGACGGAATGAGTTACGCATGATCTGGCTGATTACCCTGCTGATTGCCGGGATCAGTGCCTGGTATCTGGGTTATCAGATTGTGACTTATCTGTGTGGTTTGGGTTTTATCTTTAGCGTGATGCAATATGTCACTGCGGTAGAAGCACCGCTGAATCAATTGGCCGGACAGCAGCAGATGTCCCTAGAACGCAATTCTAAAGTTCCTTTATATATTTCTTCAATTACTGCCATTGTTGGTGGACTGGCTGAACTGGATTGGCTGATGGGAATTGGGATTACGGCCTGGGTATTCTTTTTGCTCAAGTGGCTGCAACGTCTGGAAGGACGTTTGATACAGTTGCAATCACAATCTCATTCTGCCGATCCCTTACAGCGATCACCGGATTGGTCCGATTCTGTTCCATTCGTGAAAACTGAGTCTGCCCAAGAGGTAAACGACACTCCTCATCTGGTAGATCAACTGCAGCGCTGGCTTTTTCAAGGGAATCCAGTCTTAAAAGTCGCAATCAGTATTTTAGTGATCGGTATTATTTTACTGCTGCGCTTTGCCACTGAGCACTGGCAACTCAGTCTGGCTGCAAAATTGGGCCTGGTTGCACTGGCAAGTGGCTGTGTAACAGGTCTGGGTTATCGCCTGATGCAGAAAAATCGGAGTTTTGCTCTGGCACTGGAAGGACTAGGTTTGGGCAGTCTGTTCCTGACCTTATTTTTTGCCTATTACAATCTGGTGATTCCCACGTTACCGTTGGCGACGTTGCTATTCCTCATCATTCTGGTTATTACCCTATATTTAAGCCTAAAACAGGAAAGTATCGAACTGGCCTTGATGGCTTTGCTGATTGCTTATCTGGCGCCGTTTACCTTGCCGACCCGCGATGCTTCTGCTGTTGAGCTGATCAGCTATTATCTGCTGATCAATATCGGGGTGGCAGTACTGAGCAGTTTCCGGCCATGGAAGATTCTCAATCAGATTGCTTTTTTAGTCACTGGGGTCGTTGGCGGGATATATAGCCTGATTCATGGTTATACATATGAGCGTTATGCCATGACTGCGCTGATTCTGGCACATAGTGCACTGTTTATCTGGCTAGGTTTCCGCTTTAGCCAGTTGCTGGCACGACAGGATCTCTCACGTTTTCAGTTAAAACCGGTATTGGACTTAGCGCTGATTTTTGCTGCCCCTATTACCGCTTATATTTTTCTGTATCTGATTCATTTTAATCAGCCCAATCAAAAACTCTGGCAAGCTGGGTTAAGCCTGTTCTTTGCACTGGTCTTTGCCGCTTGCTGGACACTGCTGCACCGTAAGCAAACTATCCAGCTCATTTCGCAGAGCTATCTGAGCCTGATGCTGATTTTTCTCGCCTTGGTGCCACCGATCTTATTGACAGAGCAATGGAGTGTGGTCGGCTGGGCCGTTGAAGGTGTTCTGATTTATTTGTGGGCCTTGGAAAAAAATGTCCGGGTAGCACACTATCTGAGCATGGGCTTATTGCTGATGGCCGGATTCAGCAGCCTGTATTATCTGGTCGAGATTAATCCAACACCGCGAATCATTTTCTGGATTTTGAGTCTGTGCTATGTGGCAGTCGTAGTCATCAGCCAGCTTAAAAAGCAGTACCAGCAGCAGATGGATAGTCTGAGTGTCAGCTTTTTAAGCAGTTTAAGTGTTGCGGCCAGCCTGATGTTATTTGCCTTGCTGGAAGATGAATTTCCGAGTCAGCATGCCTATGTGCTGAGTTTATTTATCATCATACTGGGATATGTACTGTTCAATGAAATGATCCTGCGCAAAAATCAGGAGTGGTCCTGGTTACTGCCGAAGTGGAGCGGCATCTCGCCCTTGCTGGTCATTGCGGCGATTCTGACCCTGGATCGTAGTCAAAATGCGGTGATTGTCTGGAATAGTAGTTTTGAACGTGGAGTTTTTGCCCTTTCTACGATGCTACTAGCCATTTTGTGGCTTAGACCGTTGGCTGGCTTGCAGCTCTCCAAGGAATGGATGAGTTTTGGTGTTTTTAGCAGTCTGGCTCTGGCAAGTTTATGTCTGATCCCGAACATGCCTTATCTGAGCATGGTGATTTTACCTTTATTATTCTGCCTGTGGTGTTATCGACAGGATCCGCAGTCAGGCTGGCAGCAGCTTTGGCAAACCAAGAGCTGTTTATTGCTGATGGCAACTTGGCTGGTTTGTTCACAGTTATTTAGTCAGCAAGCCTTTCAGTATTACTGGCTGCCAATTCTGAATCCTTTTGATCTGATCAGTATCGCCATGTTTGCCAGCTTTATCTGGATGCTGTTACAGCAAATTAAAGTGGGACGTGATAAAGGCATGATCGCAGTTTTAATGGTACTAAGCCTGTTATGGCTTTCCAGTTATATTGTTTTAAGAGCTTTACATGTGTACCTGCAGACGCCGTTTAATGAGCTGGCATTATGGAGCAATGCGACAGTTCAGCTTAGTCTGACCATACTCTGGGTATTGCTGGCCTGGATTACCATGTGGACAGCAACACTCAAAAAACTGAAACCAATGTGGATTTTAGGCGGCAGTATTCTGGTGATTGTGACCTTGAAGCTCGTACTATTTGACCTGTCACATATTGGCACCCTGACACGGGTGATTTCCTTCCTGCTGGCGGGCGGGGTGATGCTGCTGATTGCTTATATTGCGCCGATGCCGGAGAAAACTGATTAATTGAATCCTCTCCCTAACCCTCTCCTTTAAGAAAGGAGAGGCAACATTCTTCACTGATGCAGGTTTTGGTTTCGATGTTACTCTCACCTAAAGTTAATTTATTTTAAATCTGGCTCTCTTTTCATTGCCTTGTCATTGGCGTATTGATCGATCTCTTCATTCTCCAAAGGACGGGAAAGTGGGTGATCGACAAAGCCCATTTTCGGCACCGGAATTTCAATCTGGTTATCGACAAAGCCGTTGCGAATCCGTTCCTGCATTTCATCACGAACTTTCAGGTAGTTTTCCTGTTGGCACCACACAGCAAACAGCAGTTCAATCGAAGATTCACGGAACGCAGTAACGGTGACTGCCGGTTTTGGGTCGGCCAGAACCAGTGGATACTTGTTGGCAACATCCAACAGAACTTCGCGCACCTTGATAATATCTTCATGGAAATTGATCGCCAACGTAATCGGAATCCGCCGTATCGGAAATTTCGACAAGTTCTGCACCGGTGCCCGAATTAGCTGTTCATTCGGTAAACGCACATAGATATTATCTTGGGTCAAAAGTTTAACCGAGAGCAGATCAATCGAAATCACTTCGCCTTCAATGGTATGTCCACGAATCAAGGTAATCTGGATGGTATCACCGACTTCAAAAGAACCTTCACCAATCAGGAACAGGCCACTGATCAGGTTGGATGCTGAGGTTTGCGAAGCAAAACCCAGTGCGACCGTTAAAATTCCGGCAGCGCCAAGGAAGACACTGAGTTTAAAACCAGCCTCTTTCAGACTGGCCATCACAAATAGCAGGAAGATAAAATAGAAAATCCCGCGGCGCCAGACCAGTTTTTGATGGGCATTAAAACGGACACCAATGGTGCGAATAAAGGTATTGGAAATAAAGCGCGCAATCAGGAAACCAATAAAGCACAACACCACCGCCACCAAAACTTCGGTCAAACGATCGGTATTGATATTGGTAAATACTCCCTTCAGGCTATTGGTGACTTCGGTCGGAATATTTGAACTTGGCATCAGACGCCCTTAGAAAAATGAATCAAACATATTAAATAAAGCGCCTGCCGGATCGCGCGGTGGATGCAGATAGGCGACTTCGCCGGCATTCGGCGGCGTGCGGTTTTCCACCCGGATCCGCGGTGGACGATCCGAACTCTCATGCAAGACCCGGATTTGCGAGGTCCATAAGCGGCCGGTACTTTCACTGTAAAAAAGCGGCAGGGCAGGCACTGGCACATTCATTCGGTCAAAGCGCAATTGCTGGTTACTTGTATTGTGAAACTCAATCGGCGTGACTGCACGAAAGGCTCGCGGATGTAACTGTTTCAGTTCGGTTCTGCCATCGACTGCGGTGGCATAGCAGATTTCCCCCGAGCGATGATTGGGTCCAAACCAGGTGTCTTTTGGCAAGATTACCGGCAAATCGAAAATCGGTTCGCGCTGCCCCTCGACAAAACCGGCAATCCATAAGGGCGTGCTGATATAAAGCGTACCGCGCTGTCCGGCAGGAATATAAATCGGATCGACCGGCTTGATCACCACAGAACGATCGGCAAGGCGAGGCATCAGCTGCAGTTTATTTTGTGTGGATTTGAACATATAGCGTTCAATTTTCACGGGCGGTGGAAATGCAAAATTCGGATCATCAATCTGACGCCATTGCTGCTCATAATCGTATTGCACAGAAGGGCGGAAATATTCCAGTCGCCATTCCTGAATCCCTCGGGTTAGCCGAAACAGCAAGGAGCCAAACTGCCAGGCTTTAGACTGATTTATTTCAAAATTCTGTTCTCCCCACCAGCGCATTTTCGCTGTATTCGGGATTAATTCATCTTTATCTTGCGGCAATCTTGGCACCCTTTCTTGCTAAATCTTTGAAAACATACTTCACGCTGTCATATGCTTAGAGTACACTCAATTTAAATTTTTTCATCATTATTATAATCCGCGATGCAAGTACTTAAACAATTACAAATCCCATATAGCTTCGCCAAGCGCCATGGTGTGCTGTTGCGTTATGAGGGAGATCAGGCCTTTATTCTGCGTCGTGACAATACCTCGATGCTTGCATTGCAGGAAGCTCGCCGTCTGCTCGGTTATCCGGCTCATTTTCAACTCTGTAGCGAACAGGAATTTAACCAGTTACTCAGTTCCAGTTTTGCCGGCGATAGCGGCGAATCGCAACAGGTCGCTGCCGGTCTGGAAGATCATCCGGATTTACTCAGCCTGGCTGATTCCGTACCTGAAGCTGAAGACCTGATGGATCAGGAAGATGATGCGCCGATTGTGCGGCTGATCAATGCATTGCTCTCAGAGGCGATTCGTGTCGGGGCTTCCGATATTCATATTGAATCTTTTGAGAAAAAACTGTCGGTGCGTTTACGGGTCGATGGCCAGTTACGCGAAATTGTACAGCCACGCCGTGAACTGGCACCGCTTCTGGTTTCACGGATTAAAGTCATGGCCAAACTGGATATTGCCGAAAAGCGTATTCCTCAAGATGGCCGTATTTCATTACGCTTGGCCGGACGTGAAGTCGATGTCCGTGTATCCACCTTGCCATCTTCTTATGGGGAGCGGGTGGTGATGCGTTTGCTGGACAAGCAGGCCGGCCGTTTGAACATGACCCATTTGGGTCTGATGAATAATGACTATGATCGACTCAAGACCTTAGTACATCGCCCGCACGGGATTATTCTGGTGACTGGCCCGACCGGTTCGGGTAAAACCACCACCTTGTATGCGGCACTTTCTGACCTGAATGACGGTTCCAAGAATATCCTCACAGCTGAAGATCCGATTGAATATCAGCTGGAAGGCATTGGACAAACGCAGGTCAATACCAAAGTGGATATGACCTTTGCCCGTGCGTTAAAAGCGATGTTACGTCAGGACCCGGATGTGGTCATGGTCGGTGAGATTCGTGATCTGGAAACGGCAGAAATTGCGGTACAGGCATCCCTGACTGGACATCTGGTGTTATCCACCTTGCACACCAATACCGCGATTGGTGCGGTTACGCGTCTCAAAGATATGGGAATTGAACCATTTTTGCTTTCCAGTTCTTTAATCGGGGTAATTGCCCAACGTCTGGTGCGTACCTTGTGTCCACATTGCGCGACTTGGCATGAAGCAGATGCTTTCGAGAAGAATCTATTTGGCAATATTGAGCATCCCCAAGATTTAAAATTACCGCAACCTCAAGGCTGTGAACGTTGTGGCAATACTGGCTTTAGTGGTCGTACCGCGATTTATGAAATTGTGCCAGTCGATGATCATATGCGCCGTTTGATTCATGGTAATGCGGCTGAATATGAAATCGAAAGCTATGCACGTCAGCAGTCAGGTTCCATTCGTGATGATGGTCTGCGTAAAGTATTGGCCGGAAAAACCACGATTGAAGAAGTATTGCGAGTAACCAACGAAGCAGTAGAATAATTTTTTAATCTGCTCGCTTTATCATAATGATCGTCAGGACTTTTGGATATTTACCAGAGACTGACGATTTTTTTCATGAGTTGTGCACGAAAAGGTGCAGTCGGATTTCCCGGATTACGCAGAGTTTCATTTTCATAGAATGTCTGCCAGGCTTGCGCCATTTCTAAAGTGACACCATGCTGTTTTATTTTTTCAACGTCGACTTTGTTGACAGTGTGGAAACGGGCTTGGGCATCTTTGGAGCCAGCGCCCCAACCAATAATCCCTTTACCAAATTCAGGCAGAATCATATTGTTGGGTGTTGCAGGAATGGGTAGGCGTTTAATTTCAGTATTGAGCAGAGATTTTATTTTCGGACGGATTTTTTCTGAGAGATAAAGATCTGCAAAAGAGGCAGTAGCAACAGTGAGTAAGAAAGAACTTAACAGAATAGGCTTTAATAGCAATATAAATCGAATAAATGCAAATAAGAATCATTATATATAAGATCTTGAGTTTTTGCTGCTATTTTGAAAACGAAGTTGGATGTTGAGGGAAAGTGAAGTGACTAAAAGTTGAAATTTATAATTGAAGTCTAGCTATCCTGAAACTTTTTTCAGGATAGCTGTTAAATAAAAAAATTAAGTAATTACGTTTAAGTTCACATCAATATTATTGCGGGTCGCATTCGAGTAGGGGCAGACAATATGCGCAGCATCGACCAGTTTTTGTGCTTCTTTCTGATCCATGCCTTCAAGATGGATATTTAAGGTCACTTCGATCCCGAACCCGGTAGGAATCGGACCAATTCCAACATCACCTTCAATATAGGCATCTTTGCTGATGTTGAGCTTGTCACGATTGGCAACAAATTTCATTGCACCTAAGAAACAGGCAGAATATCCTGCGGCAAAGAGCTGTTCAGGATTGGTTCCACCGCCTGGTCCCCCCATTTCTTTGGGTACGGCCAATTGAACGTCCAGAATCTGATCGTCAGAAATGGCGCGGCCATCACGGCCCCCTGTGGCTTTGGCATGTGCGGTATAGACGGCTTTTTCTAATGACATGAGTTAAATCCCTGTTTATTTTTCGTAGAGCTTCTATGCTCGGTGATTTCACCTGAAGAATAAGCAGGGATTTTGTTATTTTATGCAAGCAAATGACACGATTCAGGAAAGTTGCAGAAGTCTACGGTGTTGCATTAAAGGCATGGATTCACGCACTTTTTGCTGTTCATTTAAATCAAAGTCGACGGAAATGAGTTGAGCACCTTCTGCATGGATCATATTAAGAAGCTGTCCACGACTATTAGTGGCGGCTGCATGTCCCCAAGTCTGACGTTTTTCACCGTGCCAGCCTTGTTGAGCTGCACCAAGCACCGAGCATTGGCTGTCTAGAGCACGTGTTTGCAGAAGAAGCTGCCAGTGCATTTCACCTGTGGTATAGGTAAAAGCAGAAGGAGCGGTCAAGAGGTTTGCACCTTTGGCTCGTAGATTTAATGCTAGTTCAGGAAAGCGCAGGTCATAACAGACCATCAAACCAATATTGCCAAAAGGTGTTTTGGCTACGACAACATCTGTGCCGGGTTCAAAGAACTTGGATTCCTGATAACCACCGACAGCATCACCGACTTGCACATCAAACAAGTGAATTTTGTCATAACGCGCTTCGGTCCGTTCCGGACTGATACACAGGCTAACGGTACGCACGCGGCCATCTTCAATGATCGAACCATCCGGACGATAAGGGCAGGGTAATGTACCAGCGACGATCCAGGTGTCATATTGATGGGCAAGTTGTTCCAGACGCTGCTGAATCACTTCAAATTGTGCAGCAGTTTCACGCTGTTTTCCTGCGGCAAAACAGACAAAGTTTTCCGGGAAAACAATCAGTTCAGCTCCATTGGCCTTACTTTGTTGAATTAAAGATTCAATCTCCACGAAATTGGCATCAATTTCATTTTGAGAATTCATTTGTACAACAGAAAGTAAAGTCATAGGGTCCTCTTATAAGATGGTTATACCTTTTGCTCGGAAATTTTATCTAAATTGTCTTGCTCTTTCTGTAGCTGTTTGACTAAAGGTTCAAACATGTTCTGATTGCTTTGATTCAGTTTCATCAAGGTTTTATGCGCATCCAGAACCGTATTCAGCATATTTTGATGCGTGACATATTCTTCCATCAGCGCACGTGTGCAGACATTTGGATCACCACAATAATTCAGAATCACAAACACTTGGCTCAATCCCATACTGTTGGCCAAAGTGGTAATGTCAGAATTGGTAGAAAGCATGACAGCCTGAATATTGTGTACTTGCTTGAGTTTGAGTCCTAGTTTCGCTAAAACACCCAGTACGGTACTGTCAATGAAACTGGTTTCGGTGAGATCAACGATAGCGCCAACTACGTTGTCTTGCTGTTCAATTTTGTTCAGTAATTTGTCTAGACTAATACAAGATTGGGCACGCACTTCGCCGATAAGCTTAAAAATATGCGTTCCATTCAGACTTGCATATTCAACATGACCTGTTGACATATAAATGCCATTTGCAGAGAAGGATATTAAATTATCCCATAGGGTGTATTGATACTCAAGTGGCTGAAAGTAGTAATCAAATTAAGTGCTTATAAAGCCTGTAAATATACTGCTAATTTACGCGGATAAAGCTTAAAAAGGCGATATCGTCAGCCACATGTTCCGGAGCCTGAAAAGATTGATTCTGCAAATGGTGTAATAATTGCGAGAATTGTTCATTTAAACCACCATCAAAAGGTTCCAGTGCGCCATCCGAACAGATAATAAAGCGCGCATTGCGACTTAATACCCATTCATTTTCCTCAACTTCAAGATCTTCGGTTAAGCCCAAAGGGAAACTGCTGGAAGAGAGGATTTTAGGTTCTTGATTGGGTTCAAATATAATCGGTGGAGGATAATGTCCAGCGCTGGACCATTTTAATACATGGGTTTCCAGATTAAGAATCCCGGCAATCATGGTGATGTGCTTTTCAATATTTTCCTGCATCAGCATACCGTTCAGCTTCTTGATCAGCTCGCGCGGCGTCTTGGAGCGGCCATGGAAAGCTGCCATCCAGGACGTGAGCAAACTACTGGTGACGCCATGTCCGGATACATCGGCCAAATAGAAAATCACTTCTTTGTCGCTGATTTTCCAATAATCATACCAATCCCCTGAAAGATAGGCTGAAGGCTGAAAATAGGTTTCGACCTCGTAATTGGTAAGTTCAATCGGATTCGGTAACAATTTTTTTTGTAGTTCTGCAGCAGAAGGCAGGTCACGGCTATCCTGGTTACGCTTATATTGTGCATCAATTTTTTGTAATGCCAGATCTGGATTCTCGGGAAGCTTGTTCCAGATCCAGCCGGCTAAAGCACCTTGTTCCCAGGCCTGAGCCAAAGCAGTACCTTCATTTTCTAAGGCCAGTACAATCGTAGGCAGATTCCACTTATATTTCAGATAATCATGTACATCTGCAATCGCAATAATCGTAGAGTCATATAGTTCATGATCATCCAGATAGATCATCTGAACATGCGGAAGCGTATCAAGTACTTGATCTAAATAAGGAATATCACGAGTCGGTTGAATGAAATACATAAAAAAGTGATTCAATCCCAGGATTGGTTGTAAGATGTACTATAACAAGCAAAGTATTGCTAGCGAACAGATTTTCACTAGCAATCATACATGAAGCTTAAACTTAAAGATCTTCGTTTGAAGATTCAATATTGCTATCACGAGAAGGTGCATCATCAGAATTTTCATCTTCAAAATCATCTTCTAGGAACAGTGTATCTTGTTCTGTGCCTTTCTTTTCTGCAATTGCGTAATTGGTACGTTGCAAATAAATATCGCGAATCTGCGCATAGCGATCACCCGTCAGCACCCCTTCAACGTCCAGTATTTCAGAACGGGTATCAATGGCACGCCAAAACTGATCAGTCCAGTAAAGTCCATCTTCATCTTCGAGAATGTATTTTTGTGGACGAGCTTGACTATCTACAGCAGTACCGATTACGCCACGGACAGAACTTGGACCTAAAAATGGCAACATGATATAAGGGCCAGAAGGCACGCCATAATACCCTAAAGTAATTCCAAATTTTTCCTCTTCATGGCTCAAGCCAAGGCGACGTGCTGGATCAGCCAGTCCTAAAGTCGTTAAGGTATTAATAGTAAAACGACCTAGAGATTTAGCAGCGCGGGCAGGACGACCTTGAATCAGCTGATTCACCACATTCCAAGGTTCACCCAGGTTACTGCGGAACTGGGTATAGCTGCCACGAACATCTTGAGGAACTTTTTCCACATATTGTACAGCTATGGGACGTACCACGGTGCGGTCAATCGCATCATTAAACTGATAGATCTTTCTATTTAACGGCTGAAAAGGATCTTTAACTTCTTCAGCTTGTGCTGCACTGGCATCAACTTTCAGTTGCGTTTGTAATTGTTGCGCTTTGGTTGAGATCTTTGTTCTAAGTGGCGTTTTTGCAGGCTCGTTTTCCAGATTTTCCACATCGGTGGCCACCTCGGCGAAAACATGTGCGCTTGAGGCTAAAGAAAATAAGCATATAGATAAGTAAATAGAACGATGCATAAGGTAACCCGAGGCCTTTTCTGTGTAAGTAGCACTACTTATTAGTATGAAAATAATAAACGTTATATTCACGAATAGACATCATTTAAGCAAATTTGTATAAAAAATGAATGAAAACACACGAAAAGCTTAAAAAATATACATACAAAATGATTTTCTTGAAAAAGGTGTTGCAAGGGCTCTGAAATGCTGTAGAATGCACATCCATCGGCGGTGATGAGGATTAAAACTTCTGATAAAACAGTGACTTAGTTAAGTTTAATTGAGTTGGGTTTTATTTGATAAGTTTGAAAATAATCTGAATTACTGGTTGACTTTCTAGAGATAGAGAGTAATATAGCCGACCTAGCTTGCTGGTGACGAATCAGTAAGAAGATCATTAAGAGATTATGAAGAACAACTTGTGTGGATTTTTACTGGTTGATCGATCGAAATTATTTTCATTGATTGATGGTAGAAATTACTCG
>NZ_JBIUAT010000032.1:0-30603 GCF_044547685.1 Acinetobacter sp. NPDC052428 | reverse complement strand
TAAGGCAACACCGGATGAATTTTATGATCAACATTTACTAAAAGTAATGGCAGCATAATTTAAATATTTAGAGCGGATTTATCACTTATAAAACTGAATTGAGTGGTCTAATTAACGGAACCACATTAAAAAGAATTATTTTTATCCAACCAAGAAAGGTGCATTTGTCTTAACAGAACAATTAAGCCTTTTCAATGAAGTTGGCTTACCTTGCTATTCCAATTTCTTACTCATGTATTCAATTGATGAAGATGGATTCCCATTAGCCACTGTCCGTTTTGTCAGCTATGACATTAACGAAAATATAGTCGCTTTCTGGGAATATAATTCATCTAGCTTTGCTCCTTCAATTCAAACAAATGATTTGTTTACCCCTGATAGTAATGGCAAAAAACGCACTAGAAATCTATCTAGTAAACGTAATAAAGCTAACAAATCACAAGAGAATTGAATCAATTATTAGGTTCCACAATGTTTAATTCCTTTAATGGATTAGAACTAAAACTGCTGCGTTTATTTAATGAGTTATCACTTGAAGACGTAGCAGCTAAAGTTCAAAAGTCAAAACAATATATACATAAACTCGAAACAGGTCTTAGTTATCCTACTGAGGAACTGTTAAATGAGTTATGTGATATTTTTAATGTAAAGAAAGATTTTTTCTATCAAGTACATTCTCCTTTACAAGAAGACCAAATCCATTTTCGTAGTCTTAAATCATCACGACAGTTTGCAAAACAAGTCGTTATTTCTAGAGCAGAACAATTAAATCGGTTAATTAGATATATTGAACATCATGTGGATTTGCCCGAATATTTAATTAATTCTATTGAAATTGATCATAATCAATTAACAGGTGAGCAAATTGAGAAAATTGCAGAGGAATTTAGAAAACAATTTGATTTAAATTTAGCTCCCATCGAAAATTTAACGGAGTTCTGTGAAGATATTGGCATTGTTATAACTGATTTTGACTCTATTTCAAGTGAAGTTGATGCTTTATCATTGATTTGTCAAAGACCTATTATTGTTCGAAACACTAGTAAAAAAAGTGCCTGCAGACAAAGATTTGATATTGCACATGAGATAGGTCATATGGTACTTCATAATGGAGTTACTACTGGCGACAACCTAACTGAGTCTCAAGCGCATAGATTTTCTAGTGCACTACTATTACCTCAATCCATGCTAAGAACAAATTTTCCAATCTTATTTAAAGGTGGAAGGTTTGATTGGAATAAAATGAGTGAATTCAAAAGAATTTGGGGAATTAGTAAAGCAGCTATTCTATATAGAGCAAAGCAACTTAATCTAATTGATGACAATCAATATAAAACTGGTGCTATCCACCTAAGAGTCAATGGCGAGGCAAGACAGGAATCGGAGGATATTAGTATGCCTATCGAAACTCCTACTCTTCTTCAAGAAGCTTTAAATATTATATTAGATGATGGTATTTCTGCTGAAGAAATTTCCAATGAGTTAAATATTTCTATTTCTATGCTCGAAAAGCTTACCAATATGAAATTTCATACTCAGGAAAGGAAACTTAAAATTATCTAAAAAAAAGACCGCTAAAAGCGGTCTTTTTCAAGTCATAAAGACTTATGCAGCCAATGCATCTTTAGCTTTAGAAGCTAAAGCAGCAAACGCAACTGCGTCATGCATAGCGATGTCAGCAAGTACGCGACGGTCGATAATCACTTGAGCTTTTTTCAAGCCAGCGATCATACGGCTGTACGACAAACCATTTTGACGAGCACCAGCATTGATACGTGCAATCCACAAAGCGCGGAATTGACGTTTCTTCTGACGACGGTCACGGTAAGCATATTGACCAGCTTTGATTACCGCTTGGAACGCTACGCGGTAAACGCGTGAACGAGCACCATAGTAACCTTTAGCGCGAGCAAGAATTTTTTTGTGACGGCGATGAGCCTGTACACCACGTTTTACACGAGCCATTTATAATCTCCTTAGATGTACGGGCACATACGACGAACTGAAGCAACGTCACTTACGTGAACCATTACACAGCCGCGCAATTGACGAATACGCTTAGCAGATTTTTTGGTCAAAATGTGGCGTTTGAACGCTTGTTTACGCTTAAAACCGTTAGCAGTCGCTTTAAAGCGTTTAGCTGCACCACGGCGAGTTTTCATCTTAGGCATAACAACCTCTTTTGAACACCTGTTCGGCTCGTTTGCACCATTACAAAACGACCTGCAGGTAAGGGAGCGAGTATTCTAAAGCATCTTTGTTTAAAACAAAAGCATCTTCATT
The DNA here is from genome assembly GCF_044547685.1 of Acinetobacter sp. NPDC052428. Lineage (GTDB taxonomy): Bacteria > Pseudomonadota > Gammaproteobacteria > Pseudomonadales > Moraxellaceae > Acinetobacter > Acinetobacter lwoffii_G. The sequence goes on along the minus strand of NZ_JBIUAT010000032.1, from coordinate 28,320 downwards.
CAATAAGCGAATTTAAAGAATGATTTTAGGATTTAAGTCTGAAAAAATATCCAAGACTGAATCAGGAAAACTATTTTCAAGTTTAGAACATGGCAAAGGCCGCATAGACAAATAGATAACGGCCAACTTTGGCAATACTGACCATCAGCAAAAAACGGGCAAAATTTTCTTTTAATAGTCCCGCAATCAAAGTAATCGGATCACCAATGATAGGCACCCAGCTCAGCAATAAAGACCAGTAACCATATTTCTGATAGGTCGCTTGCGCTTTAAGCATCTTGTCTTCTGAAACCGGAAACCACTTTTTATTTTTATAATGCTCAATCTTGAGACCCAGATACCAGTTCACACAAGACCCCAGAATATTGCCCAGACTGGCCACGGCAATTAACAGCACTGCATGCTGCTTGTTCTGCACTAAAAGCCCCAGCAAAACCGCTTCAGACTGTAAAGGTAGTAAGGTCGCTGCACCAAAGGCCGACAGAAACAGTAAAAATAGGCTCATTACAGCATTAATGGCTCAAGCCCATTTTTTTCTTGGCTTTACTGTATTCCCAACTGGACCAAACGACTGCCGTCACCATCGCCATGATCCGCGCCCACTTATACTGCTCATTGAGCGGTGCAATTGCAGTACGGAGAATCTGCTGATCTTTGGTATTTAGGGCAGCAATCATCTGATCGATATGCACAATTTCAGCAACATACAGCACTAAACATGCAGCAATGCCGAAAAGAATGCTCCAGTAAATTCGGGTATTACTTTCAACAATCTTGGTAAAGTTCAGAAGAAAATCGTTCATATATCCATCCAATAAAAAACCACCGTAAGGGTGGCTTTATTTGCTTAAGGCTATTTTAACATAAAGGCAGACGCTTAACTGACCTGTATTGCCAACGCTTTCTGAACCGCAGGACGAGCATTCAAACGATCGATATATTTGGAAACTTCAGGATAGTCTTCCAGAGTGATCTGCTGCCAGTCATGCCGTAATAACCAAGGGAAAATGGCCATATCTGCAATCGAGTATTCGCCAGCCACATACTCCTGCCCGACCAGCTGTTTATTCAACACCCCATATAAACGCTTGCTTTCATTGACATAACGCTCTGTGGCATAAGCAATCCGCTCAGGTGCAAAACGGCTAAAGTGATGATTTTGCCCGAGCATCGGCCCCAAACCGCCCATTTGCCACATCAGCCACTGTTCGACCTGAATACGCTTCACTTCATCGGCTGGATAAAACAGACTTGTTTTGCGACCCAGATATTGCAAGATCGCACCTGACTCAAAAATTGAAATGGCGCGGCCATGTGGCCCATCCTGATCAACAATTGCCGGGATTTTATTATTGGGAGAAATAGCCAGAAAATCGGACTGGAACTGGTCATTTTCCAGAATATTGATGGGAATAATTTGATATTCCAGCCCCATTTCTTCTAGAGCAATACTAATTTTATGGCCGTTGGGGGTGCCCCAATAATATAAATCGATCATTTTCTTCTAATACTCCCTGCACTTTTACTATGCGACGATGTACTCAACATAGAGGATTTAGAAAGAAACAACAAGTCTGCATTTTAAAATTATTTTTCAATAAATATCAAAATCTTATTAAAAATTTATATATTTTTTTCTTTTTGATCTTGAAAATTTCAGCTCCAAACACATATTTATTTCTGCATAAGGATTGCGTCAATCTTATGCGCTGTTGATGTCTGACATGACAGATCTTATTTTCTTGTTTTTATAACTTTGCTTTAGTGAGAAGGTTCTAATCATGAGTAACTTAAATCTTCATCCATTATTTCGTCGTAGTATTGGCTTTGATCGCTTGAATGACTTTATTGACTATGCCATGCAAAGCGATGCACCGAATTACCCACCGTATAATATCGAAAAGCGTGGTGAGAATAATTACCGCATCGTGGTGGCAACTGCGGGTTTTCGTCAGGAAGAACTCGACATTCGTCTGGAAAATAAGTTGCTGACCATCCTAGGCAAGCCTGAAAACCAGAGCAATGACAGTATTGAATTCCTGTACAAAGGCATTGCGCGACGTGCATTTAAATTGTCTTTACGTCTGGATGAATATATTGAGGTACAACAGGCAGACTATGAAAATGGTTTATTGATCATCGACTTGCAGCGCATTATTCCAGAAGAAAAATTGCCACGTCAAATCCCGATTGGCAATAAACTGCTCATTGCAAACGATGAAAAATCAGTGGAATAAGCTTGATTAAGTACGCAAAGGAAGGTCCGAAAGGGCCTTTCTTTTTGGCTAGAGATTACCTAAGCTCATGGAGGCAATACGCTTTCTGATCATAAAAATAAACCATGAATGCGCCAGAAAACATCCTGTTTCATCAAGCTAGCCCGATCATGCGCACTACGGGATATTTGCTGTTTTGTTATCCGATCGGAATATTCAGCATTTTTTATTTCAGCAGTGTGCGTAGCAATTCCAGTTTTTTCCAAGGACTATTATTTTTATGGCAGGAGTCTCCTAGCTTTTATGTTTATATTGGCGGCTTTCTTGGTCTTTCGCTGCTTATGCTGGGAACCAAACTCAAAATAACCTCATACTCTATTTATTATACTTTGGCCGGTTTCCGCATCAGCCTGTGCTTAAAACGACATTCGGTACAGTATAGCTTTCTGAATCCACGCTATGCTTCTCTCAAAGCACATCTCAAAAGCTGGCTCTATAACATGCCAGCGCATGTGATTAGTCAACGTGATGGCACTTTGGATTTTAAATTGCATCAATCCGGTCTAATAAATCAAATTTGTCTTGGATTTTTCCGGATTCAGCTGTCGATGTTTTCCCGCCCGCAAGCTCAACAGATTATGCAGGCCATACAAAGTGCCTGGAACTTTAGAGCATAAAAAAAGCCCTGCATATGCAGGGCTTTTTTCGCTTAATGAGTGCTTACTTTTTCTTTTTAGGACCAAGTAGCATACCCATTTGACGGCCTTCCATTTTCGGCATCTGCTCAACAGTACCGAATTCAGCCACGTCAGCTTCAATTTTTTGCAATTGAGCTAGACCCAACTGTTGGTGCGCCATTTCACGACCACGGAAACGAAGCGTGATTTTCACCTTGTTACCTTCTTCAAGGAACTTGATGATTGCACGTAGTTTTACGTTGTAATCACCAACATCAGTACCCGGGCGTAGCTTGATTTCTTTCACCTGGACTTGATGTTGTTTTTTCTTCGCTTCTTTCTGCTTTTGCTTAAGATCAAACAAATGCTTGTTGAAGTCCATGATCTTACATACTGGTGGCTCAGCGTTTGCTACGATCTCAACAAGATCAAGCTCAACACTTTCTGCTGCGCGTAGGGCGTCAGCTAAGCTTACAATCCCTTTTTGCTCACCATTTTCGTCTACAAGACGGACTTCTTTCGCACGAATTTCATCATTCAAGGCAGGACGGTTTGATTTGTTACCGCCCTGTTGATTACGGTCAGGCTGTTTAATCGCTGTTACTCCACAATGTACCGGCCGCGTTCGGCTACGGCTGCTTTTACTAAGTCAACGAAAGCATCGATTGACATAGTACCCAAATTTGTTCCTGAGCGGGTACGCACGTTTACGGTACCTTCCTCTACTTCACGGTCCCCAAGTACCAGTAAGTAAGGAATACGCTCTAATGTACGTTCACGAATCTTAAAGCCGATTTTCTCATTTCTCAAGTCAGAAATTGCACGGATACCGTTTTCTTTAAGTTTTGCGACGACTGACTCACATGCCTCAGCTTGAGAATCGGTAATGTTCATCACACATGCTTGCATTGGTGCCAACCAAGGTGGCATGAAGCCTGCGTAGTGTTCGATCAGTATACCAATAAAACGCTCGAAACTGCCAAGAATTGCACGATGTAACATTACTGGCTGATCGCGGTCATTATCTTCAGTGACATAAGACGCATCTAGACGTTCTGGCAAGTTAAAGTCACACTGAATGGTACCACACTGCCAGACACGACCTAAGCAGTCTTTCAGAGAGAATTCAATCTTCGGACCATAGAATGCGCCCTCACCCGGTTGAAGCTCCCACTCAAGACCCGCAGCATCTAAAGCATCTGCCAAAGATTTTTCTGCCATATCCCAAAGCTTGTCATCACCCACACGTTTTTCAGGACGCGTCGACAACTTCATTTGTACTTCTTCGAAGCCAAAATCTTTGTATACATCCAGTGTCAATTTGATAAAGTCTGCAACTTCAGGACCAATCTGTTCTTTGGTACAGAAAATGTGCGCATCATCTTGAGTAAAGCCGCGTACACGCATAATGCCATGCAAAGAACCAGATGGTTCGTTACGGTGACATGAACCAAACTCTGCCAGACGTACCGGAAGATCACGATACGACTTCAAGCCTTGATTGAACACTTGTACGTGACAAGGACAGTTCATTGGCTTCACCGCATAGTTGCGATTTTCAGAATGCGTGGTGAACATGTTGTCTGCATAGTTGGCAGCATGTCCTGATTTTTCCCAAAGCGTGAAATCAACAACCTGTGGTGTACGAATTTCTTCGTAGCCGTTGTCTTGTTGTACCTTACGCATATATTGTTCAAGCACTTGATAAATGGTCCAGCCATTCGGATGCCAGAACACCATACCCGGTGCTTCTTCTTGCATGTGGAACAAATCAAGCGCTTTACCGATTTTACGGTGGTCGCGTTTTTCTGCTTCTTCAATACGTTTTACATAAGCAGCAAGCTGTTTTTTGTCTGCCCACGCTGTACCGTAAATACGTTGTAGCTGTTCGTTTTTCGCATCACCGCGCCAGTAAGCACCAGAGATTTTAGTCAGCTTGAATGATTTTAAGAATTTGGTATTTGGTACGTGCGGACCACGGCACATATCCAAATAGTCTTGATGGTAGTACAAGCCCATTTGGGTTTCTTCAGGCATGTCTGCAATCAAACGCAATTTGTATTCTTCGCCACGCGCAGTGAATTCAGCAATCACTTCATCACGTGGTGTCATTTTTTTCACAACATCATAGTCTTGATCGATGAGCTTTTTCATACGCTCTTCAATCGCTGCCATGTCGTCTAAGGTAAACGGACGTGGCATCCAGATGTCATAGTAGAAACCTTCTTCAATGACCGGACCAATGACCATCTTTGCTTCTGGGAACAGTTGCTTAACCGCATGACCGACCAAATGCGCGCAAGAATGGCGAATGATCTCAACACCGGCTTCGTCTTTAGGCGTGATAATTTGTAGTGTTGCATCTTCAGTGATGAGATCAGACGCATCAACCAAACGATCGTTGACACGACCAGCAACTGTATTTTTTGCAAGACCAGGACCAATGCTAAGTGCAACGTCCATCACAGATACGGCGTGATCAAACTGTTTTTGATCGCCATTTGGCAAAGTGATAATTGGCATAAGAAATCCTTAAGGAGTGATGCCCCGTACCATGGAGCATATCACCGCGAGATTATGATCGAGGCACAGCCTCAAAAGATAAAAACGGTGGATAAATAAAATCGATTCGAATTTTACACGGCTTAGCCGCATGATTAAACCTTTTCCCAATAAAAATAAGATTTACCGCCAAATCTGTGCCTGATCTTTAAAGGCTTAAGCTCATTTTTGCCTTCAGAATGTAGTTACTCCCGCAAAGTCTGCCACTGGATAAACTCTCCCTCTGTATAAACATAAAGCTGAGCGAATTGCGGGATGATAGCTTCACTTTGTGTCGGTCTTAAAAACACATAATCATCGACATGAATATCGCACTGCATGGGCACCTGAAGCATTTCCTGATTACTGCTTCGGCCATACAATACATGCGGCCGGCTTTTTTCAGGGTAGATATAATCTGCTCGCCAATAACCCCCGTAAATAAATACGGCTTTATATTTTTTTGGAAAATGATTCAGCAGCTCCAGACCGGGAATCTGACTACAAGGCAACACTTTTAAAATGGGTGCGGCAATCCAGAGTGCACATTGCAGTTCAGCCAGATTCGCCAGATCAAAATCACTGGGCTTAAGCAGCATCGAGCCAAAGGCTAGATCATTACAAACACTTTGCTGGCAATGCTGCATAAAGGTCGGACTACCACCACCATTAAAACACAGCCCCTCATGCCATAAATCGGGGAATTGCTGCTGAATCATCGTTTTGTATTGTTGATACATCTGCTGTGATTGCTGATAACTTTTGTCGGGACTTTTCAAAATTTTTGGCAGTTTGGCGACATGTGCATCATAGCCCATTAGACCCGAAAGTTTGAGATAAGCCGCGTTGTGCTGAATCAGCTTCATTAAAGCTATAAATTGCTGCTGCGTTTGTACGCCGCCACGATGCAGTCCTACATCAATTTCAATATTGACATTCAGGCAGATATTCAAGCTTTGCGCGAGTTGCAGATATTGTTTTAATCGTTCCACATCATCAATCAGCCATTGAATATTTTCTTGATCATTGGCTTTATTTTGCTCAGGTGAAGTTTGATAAAAACGTTTTACCGCCTGAATCGGCATCGGTTTACCCAGCAAGATATCGGCCTGTGGAAATGACGCACTTATGCAGGAAAGATGCGGCAGATGAAAGACCATAAAGCGCTGGGTATTTAGTTTTTCACTGGCCAGTTTGAGTAGCTGAATGCTGGCTAAGGATTTCACCACCAGGCGCGGTTGTAACTGCGCAGGCAATTTTGACTGTACATAGTCCAAATTACGTTGATAGGTTTTTAAATCTAAAATCAGTTGCGGTGTGCCAGTGCCCTGCCGTTTTAAGTCTTGTGTCAGTTGCTGAAAATAATTTGATTGCATCGCCCTCTCCTCATTTCCCAGATAAAAACAATTCTTTTAAATATGGATTCAGCCATTTTTGCTGTGGATCCAATTGCTGACGTAGCACCATGAAATTATCCCATTTCGGGTAGAGTTCGCGCAGTGATGCTGCGCTCATACTATGTAACTTGCCCCAATGCGGTCGTCCCTGATATTTCTGTAAAATCGGCTCGACCAGATCAAAAATCGCATGATAATCCTGTTTATAGAACTGATGAATGGAAATGGAAACTGAATCGCGCTGATAAAAAGGACTCAGCCAGATCTCATCGCCTTTGACATAACGGAACTCGATCGGGAAAAACATCGGCACCTTATGCTTCCTTAAAGTCGCTAAAACCTCTTCCAGACATTGCAAACCTTGCTCAACCGGAATCTGATATTCCATTTCATTAAATCTGGTATTGCGCGAGGTCGGAAAAATCCGGGATGACCAATCTACATAGCAAGTCGATTTAACAAACACACTCAGCAGTTTTTGCAGATAGGGATTTGTCTTTGGGAAAAGTCGCGTCAATTCCGAACATACGGTTAATAAAGTATCTTCCGAAGGCCAGCTTTCCTGTCTCGGCTGAATGTCATCCTCCGTGTCATCCAGGGTTTTCAGTATCACCTGATCGGCATGCAGAAAAGCCCAAAACTCAATATGTCGGTGCTGATGTTTCCATTGACCAATATGGGTAAATATGTCTTTTAATGAACAGAGCTGGATCTGTTCTTTTAGTTTATATCGTGGTCGATTTTGCAGGGTTATTTGGGTCAATATGCCTAAGCTGCCCAATGCCACCCGTCCAGCCTGAAATATCTCAGCATTCTGCTCACGATGACATTGCAACAGCTCTCCATCCGCGGTCAGCAATTCAAAGCCTTCCACAAAAGCAGAGATGCAAGGTAAATCGATGCCCGTGCCATGCGTTCCGGTAGAAATCGCTCCGGCCAGACTTTGCTGGTCTATATCGCCCTGATTGATTAAGGCCTGATTGATCGGTACCAGATCTTTCCCCAAATCATATAAACGCGTCCCGGCCCGCACGGTGCATTGGGTTTTCTCTTGATCAAAGGCAACGATACCTTTTAACAAATCGAGATTAAGCAACACCTCATCTGTTTTGGCCAATGGGCTAAATGAATGTCCTGCACCCACTGCACGAATGTGTGCATGGGTCTTCACTAAACTTTGTAATTCACTGATCTGGCTGGGCTGAACAATCCGAGCGGCACTGAACTGGCTCCCCGACCAGTTTCGCCAGACGTCATTCGCCTGTTGTATTTTCATTATTCTTCCTGGGCTCATATTATTTTAATGGCTGAACTAGAGTAAAATACCTAAAAAATCAAACTTGGGAACCCATGCGTTCAAAACATTTAAGTAGGGTTAAATATTTTTATTAATATTCAAATACTTAAAATTTGTAAAATCGTACTCGACTAAAGCATAAATGCAAGATTTCTGAGAAATACATATCTTTTCAACAGGATATGAAAATAAATATAGAACGGAGTTTTACAATGGTTAGCGCATATGATGAATTACCGCGTACCCCCGCGAATTTTGTAGCCTTATCACCTTTACGCTATCTTGATCGTGCAGCTTATATCTATCCAAACCAGAACGCGATTATTCACGGTAAGCGTCGTATTACCTGGCGTGAGAAATACAACCGTTGTCGTCAGTTTGCCAACCAACTCCAAAAATTAGGCATCGGTAAAAATGATACCGTGTCTGTCCTGCTGCCTAACGTCCCTGCCATGATCGAAGCGCATTTTGCTGTACCAATGGCAGGTGCCGTCCTGAATACCTTAAATACCCGTCTGGATGCCAAGACCCTTGCTTTCATGCTGGAACATGCTGAGAGCAAAGTATTATTGGTTGATCCTGAATTTACTGCACTTGCGACTGAAGCACTCGCTCTAGTTTCACAAGACATTTATGTCATTGATGTGGCTGATGCAGAGTTTGAAGGTGAAGACCAGCGTATTGGCCAAATCGAATATGAAGACTGGATTGCGCAAGGCGATGCAAACTTTGAATGGCATTTACCTCAAGATGAATGGGATGCCATCAGCTTAAGTTACACTTCTGGGACCACCGGCAACCCGAAAGGCGTGGTCTATCATCATCGTGGTGCCTACATTAACGCAGCCAGTAATATTATTGCCTGTGGCATGACACCACGTGCCACCTATTTATGGACACTGCCGCTATTCCACTGTAATGGCTGGTGCTTTGCCTGGACCATGGCGGCCAACGGTGGAACCAACGTTTGCTTGCGTAAAGTTGATGCTGAACGGATCTTTAAGCTGATCGCTGAACATAAGGTCGATTACTTCTGTGGTGCACCGATTGTTCTGTCGATGTTGATTAACGCGCCTGAAGAGAAAAAGACCAAGATTGATCACCGTGTCGAAGTGATGGTGGCGGGTGCCGCACCTCCAGCAGCAATTATTGAAGGCATGCGCAATATCGGTATTAACGTAACGCATGTTTACGGCTTGACTGAAACCTATGGCCCTTCTGCACTCTGCGCTTCACAGGCAGGCTGGAGCGATCTGTCTATTCAGGAACAGGCACAGTTACATTCACGTCAAGGCGTCCCGTATCCATTGCAAGATGGCATGAAAGTGCTTGATCCGGATACCATGCAGGAAGTGCCACATGATGGTCAGACCATGGGTGAAATCATGTTCCGTGGCAATATCGTGATGAAAGGTTATCTGAAAAATCCTGAGGCGACAGCAGAAGCCTTTGCCGGTGGCTGGTTCCATACGGGAGATTTGGCGGTATGCCAACCGGATGGCTATGCCAAAATTACCGACCGTTCCAAAGATGTGATTATTTCTGGCGGAGAAAATATTTCATCGCTTGAAGTGGAAGAAGTACTGTATCAGCATCCGGCGGTGCTGACTGCAGCGGTAGTCGCCAAGCCTGATCCACGCTGGCAGGAAGTTCCTTGTGCCTTTATTGAGCTCAAAGAAGGCACCAAGGCCACTGAAGAAGAAATTATGGAATTTTGCCGTGAACATCTGGCCCGCTTTAAAGTGCCTAAGGATGTGGTGATTACCGAAATTCCAAAAACCTCGACCGGTAAATTACAGAAATTTGTTTTACGTGAATGGGCCAAAGAACGCGCGCAAGGTGAATTTTCTTAATTCCAGACCAGCGGGTTCTTTTAAAATTGACTCCATAAAAAATCGTGCTAAGAAAACTTAGCACGATTTTTATTTGAAATAACCTCTCCCAAACCCTCTCCTATAAGGAGAGGACTTTAAGGAACTTACATCTCTACCATTTCCACGCCATCAATACGGGCAACGGTCATCAAGTCCTTATCACCACGACCTGAAACCGTCGCAAGAATAATTTGATCCTTGTCCATGGTCGGTGCAAGTTTGGTCAGGTATGCCATGGCGTGTGCGCTTTCCAACGCCGGAATAATACCTTCAATCTTGGTCAAGTCGCGGAAACCTTGTAGCGCTTCTTGGTCATTAATTGGTACGTATTTAACACGATCCATATCTTTCAGGAAGCTATGTTCCGGACCCACACCCGGATAATCCAGACCTGCAGAAATTGAATGGGTTTCGATAATCTGACCTTGTGCATCCGACATTAAATAAGTACGGTTGCCATGCAGTACACCGACATGACCGGCATTCAACGGCGCAGAGTGCTTGCCTGATTCAATCCCATGACCTGCTGCTTCAACACCATACATTTTCACATCTTGGTCATTCAGGAATGGATAGAACAAGCCCATGGCATTGGATCCACCACCGACACATGCCACTAGGGCATCTGGTAAACGGCCAGCCTGTTCCAGAATCTGACGGCGTGCTTCACGACCAATGATCGACTGGAAATCACGAACCAGTTGCGGATATGGATGTGGACCTGCCACGGTACCAATGACGTAGTAAGTTGAATCAACATTGGTCACCCAATCACGCATGGCTTCGTTCATGGCATCTTTTAATGTTTTGGAGCCACTTTCTACCGGCACAACCGTCGCACCCAATAAACGCATACGGTAGACGTTCATCGCCTGACGTTTTACATCGTCTGCGCCCATGAATACTACGCATTCAAGACCTAAACGTGCTGCGATGGTGGCCGTCGCCACACCGTGCTGGCCTGCCCCTGTTTCGGCAATAATACGTTTCTTGCCGGAAAGCTTCGCCAGTAAGGCCTGACCGATTGTATTATTTACTTTGTGCGAACCGGTATGGTTCAGGTCTTCACGTTTCAGGTAAATCTGTGCGCCACCCAACTCTTTCGACCATCGTTCAGCATGATATAAAGGACTCGGACGACCGACGTAAAACGCCATGTCACGGTCAAATTCTGCCAAAAACTGCGCATCATCTTTCATACGGAAATAGAGCTTTTCCAAGTCTTCTAAAGCCGCCATGAGTGTTTCTGACACAAAACGTCCGCCATGAATACCGAAATGCCCGCGTTCATCCGGGAATTGGGTATAGTCAACTGCCTGACTGTTCTGGCTAGTACTTTGCTGATCCACGATGGACTCCTTGCATAAAGCGTTCTATGAGTTGTTGGTCTTTAATACCTTTTGCGGACTCGACACCGCCACTCACATCCACGGCATAGGCCTGTGTGGTGAGAATTGCCTGTTCGATATTGTCAGGATTTAAACCGCCTGCCAAGACCAAGGGAAGATTGAGTTTGGGAAATGTATCCCAATCGAAGCTGTGCCCTGTGCCGCCTTTCAGGTCAGGATGCCATGCGTCTAATAGTACTGCACTTGCGCCTGCATCTTGATAACGCTGAATTTCTGCAACCACATCCAGATCAGGTTTTACCTGAATGGCTTTATACCAGCGGCGTCCGACCTGCTGGGTGATGGCCTGACACTGTTCAGGTGTTTCATCGCCATGAAATTGTAAAATATCCAGTGGAACGGTTTTAAGAATATCCTGAATTTCATCTGCGTGACTATTCACAAATAAGCCCACCGCCTGTACATAAGCTGGAACCGACCGGATCAGGATTTCAGCCTGCTCTAAAGTAACATGTCGTGGACTCGGTGGATAAAATACAAATCCTATCGCGTCACAGCCAGCATTGACTACGGCATGTACATCTTCAACTCGGGTGATTCCACAAATTTTGGCACGGGTTCGCATATTATGTTGGCTCTAGATCTACCAATGTATTGAACAATCTATAAGATTGGGGCAAATCATTGTAATGCAATTTTTCTGACTTGCGTAAAGTTCATCTGGATTATTCTCTATGCAGATTGTGTATAACTCATATTGACTTTATACTGCGCTCACTTTGCAGCAAGTCCAAGCCTTCAGGCTTTAGGGAAGCTGGTGTAAATCCAGCACTGCCCCCGCAACGGTAAAAAATGAAACGTATCTCAATTTAAACTCTTTGGTTTACACCACTGCATCTTGATGTGGGAAGGTGGATATACAGCAAAGTCGCTGCTTTGCACATTTAAGTCCGGAAACCTGCTTGCTGTGTTCTATAACTCAATCATTCACGGGGAAGTGAATGTATGGAGCTTTAACATGTCACTTCATTGTCAACCTACTGCCTTGGTAGGTGCGATCGCACTTGCGTTGGGTACCACTTCATCTGTTTTTGCTAACGAGCAAAAAGTTGCGAAAGCATCTTTAGATACCATTGTGATCACGGCATCACGCAGCGAACAAAATATTGAAAATGTGCCGATGCGTCTAAATGTGATTGATGAAAAAACGATTCAACAATCCCCTATTGCTGACTTACCTTCATTATTAACGAAAGAAGCAGCGCTATCAGTCAAACAAGTGGGTGGCTATGGTCAACCAGCTTCAATTTTCTTGCGTGGCAGCAATGCCGCACATACCTTAATTTTACAAGATGGTATGCGCTCAAATACCGCAACTGTTGCAGGTACAAATTTACATTTAATTGATACGACAGACATTAAGCAAATTGAAATTCTAAAAGGCCCTGCATCGGTACAATATGGTACTGATGCAATTGGAGGTGTAATTCAACTCATTTCCAAAACACCGACAGAAAATAGTGCGTTTACAACGGTCGAAGTCGGTGAAAAAAATACCTACAAATCACTTGTCGGTGTTGATGCTGCTGAAAATGGCTATTACGCCCAAATTCGTGGGCAACGCCTAGAAACAGATGGTGACCAAATTATTAGCAATCAAGCTAAAAAAGCAGGTTTCGATCAAAAAGGCTATTCAGCGAAATTAGGCGTTGATCAAGACAACTTTGGATTGTCAGCGGAATTTAAAGAAAATGAAGGTCACGGCGACTACTTCTCTTCTGGTGCACCAGAAGCTTATGATTTCACCAATCGCCTTTATAATATTAAAGGTTATTTTAAGCTTAATCCAAATTTAGTGTGGGAAACTCGCCTATCACAATTTGAAGATGAATACGTAATTGTACAAAGCGCTTATCCATCGACTGTAATCACTGAACAACAAGAAATAGATTCCAATATTCAATGGCAAATCAACGCCGAGCATAAACTTCTTGCGGGTGTACATTACAATAAGACAGAAGCTGAAAGTTTAAACACCTTTAAAGATGAAAATGATAGCACTGGCTATTATTTACAGCACCAATATCAAAATGATGTCATCAGCACCCAAGCGGGTATTCGAGTTGAAGACAATCAGCAATTTGGTACACATAGTGTAGGACAACTCGCTGTTCGACATACCCTAAGCCCTACATCAAGTATTTATGCCAATGTCGGAACAGCATTTCGTGCCCCAGTTGTCGGGCAAATTATTAGTGAACCCGCTTGGTGGGGCGGTAATCCTGACCTACAACCAGAAGAAAGTGTATCTTATGAAATTGGTTTTGATCATCTAATCACCCCATCAATGACATTATACGGTTCTGCTTTTCAAACCCAAGTCGACAATATTATGGTCTCTAACGGAGATACCAACTGGGTATTTGAAAATATGGACAGCGCCACCTTTAATGGTGCTGAATTGGGTTTAAAATTGACACAAGATGACTTCTATGCCAATGCTGAATATGCGTATATTCAAGCCAAGAACGATGATAAAGATAAAGATTTGCCAAATCGCCCACGCCAAAACTTCAACCTAACCTTGGGTTGGGATAATGGTCAGTATGGTGCGTCCACGTCTTTAGTAGCTAAAGGTAAATCTAAGGAGGATAAAGGCCTTATTCCAGGCTATGCAGTCATTGATATGAATGCCTATTGGCAAGTGAATCCTCACTTAAAAACCTTTGTGAATATTCGTAACCTAGGTGATACCAATTACAAAACAGCATTTAATGATGCCACATCTTATTACATTGCCAGTGACCGCCTCGCTTCTATTGGAATCACTTTTAAATACTAAGCTCTAAACAGCAAAAAACTTTAAAACAGCGCAGTTTATGGATAATGTTATGACCGACATTATCCTTTTTTATTATCTTCATTAAAAATTCAAGGAACACATATGGGCCACCGTTTAAGTAAAATTTACACGCGCACAGGCGATTCAGGCACTACCGGACTCGGTGATGGCTCACGTGTTGCCAAAGATGATTTACGTATTGATGCACTCGGCGATGTCGACGAACTGAATGCCGTGATTGGCGTATTACGCGCACAAATTTCAGCAAGCACTATTAAAGATCAAGCCGCTTGGGATAAATCTTTAAGCCTGATTCAGCACTGGCTATTTGATCTGGGCGGCGAAGTCTGCATTCCGGGTTTTAATCTGGTGCAACCGGTATCGATTGAGTTTTTGGAAAATGATATCGACCGAATGAATGCGGCCTTACCAATGCTCAAAGATTTTATTCTGCCGGCAGGCACATTGGTATGTAGTTTTGCCCATCAGGCTCGTGCGGTTTGCCGTCGTGCAGAACGCAGCGTAATGTCAGTTCATCACCGTGACCAAAATATTCAGGCAGCGTCACTGCAACTACTTAACCGTTTATCGGACTGGTTATTTGTAGCATCACGCACCCTGCAACGAAGCGAGGGCGGTTCCGAAGTGCTGTGGCAAAAAAATATCAATGACAGCATCGAAAAGTAAAATTATGTTTCAAGTTAGCATCTGAAAATACCCATCAGATGTCTCTTGATTTTACAGAGCATCTGACGAAAATAGAAAGTGTCATCCTTCTGTCACGTAGCCCTCGCAAAATGAACTTAACTTTCCCACTCATGAGCATCTTATGCGCATAATTGGTCATCGTGGTGCACGTGGCGAAGCCCCTGAAAATACCTTGGGCGGTTTTCAATATATTCAGGAGATCGGCATTCGCGCCGTTGAGTTTGATGTCCGTCAGCTCAAAGACAATGCCTTAATCATCATGCATGATGACGACTTTGTGCGTACCACCGGTTTGCAGAAGCATCTATACGAGTGTAACCGTCAAGATCTTACCCAATATAATCACGCAGTGGCCTGGTCAGAATGGAATAAAATCGAAGCGACCCCATTGCTCGATCAAACCTTAAATGTCATTCGAAATTTCGAGCATATTGAAGTCGAAATTAAAAGCGTAGCATCTGAAGCAGCAGCTGAAAAAATCGCGTTTGAAGTCGAACAGCAGTTACAAGGCTATGAGCAGGCAGCCATTATTACCAGCTTTGATGCCAAAATTCTGGATGCCTTCAAACAGCAAAACTCACGTTTAAAACGCGGTTTATTGATTGAAACCGATGTCAAACATCAGGCCATTGATCAGGCGCTGGAACTTGGATGCTGTCATATTGGCTGGATGGACGAAATGGCCAGTAAAGACCTGATTCAAGCCACGCAGGCTGCCGAGTTGAATATCAGTGTCTGGACAGTCAATGATATCACCCGTGCGAAACAGCTGCGAGACTGGGGCATTCAGGGGCTGATTACCGATTATCCAAAACTGATGCTACAACAACTCTAAATAATCTCTCTTAGCCTTGATTGATCTAGGTATTTCTTGACCCAGTTCATTTCGATGACGCAATAATGAAAGTGTGAACCTTCCTTAATCAGATTTTATTTAAAAGTGAAATTAAGTTGCCCAACCTCTATATTCTGCAAATTTCCTGATAATATTGTAGAAATTATGAACAACGATTTTCATCTGATTCATTCCGTTTCCATTTTCTGAAAGAGTGATAATCCTCAGTTACTTAGTCGGAAATCAGAGCCTGTCTACGCTCGCAAAATGGTCACTTCTGCCCTACTTATTCTGTTACCGACAAGTACAATACAACCGTACAATAATGCTAGTGATGCCTTAGGGCGCATGCTAATATGGACAAGATAGGCTGCTGTTAAAACCAACAGTAGTTTCTGCTTTTTGTTATACCTTCCGAGGTTCTAGGAGTGCTGTTGGAGATGAATGCTCCCTTACCCAAAGCCCCCATCAACTGGATTGCTGTGTTTGCATTGGTATTTTTACCAATCGTAGCCCTGATCGCGATTCCGTTGTATGCGTATCACCATGATTTTAGCGCTGCCGCTTGGATCAGTATGTTTGTTTTACTGGGCGTAAGCAGCCTCGGCATTACAGCAGGATACCATCGCCTGTGGGCACATCGTGCTTATGAAGCCACTTTACCATTAAAAATCATCTTGATGATTATGGGTACATTTGCTGTACAGAACAGTATTTTATTCTGGGCATCTGGTCACCGTACCCATCACCGTCATGTCGATGATGTTGATCAAGACCCGTACTCGATCAATAAAGGCTTCTGGTATGCACACATTGGCTGGATGTTACGTGATTATCCATCTGGTGCTGCCAACTATAAAAATGCGCCAGATCTGTTAAAAGACAAAGTGGTAATGTTTCAGGACAAATACTACGTTCCTTTAGTGATTGCTGTTCATGCTGCGATTTTACTTCCAATCGGCTGGGCAGTCGGCGATGTCTGGGGCGTGTTGCTATTGGGTGGATTAATGCGTTTAATCCTGAGCCATCATGTGACCTTCTTCATTAACTCACTGTGCCACATGTGGGGAAATCGTCCTTATACCGACGAAAATACTGCACGTGACAACTTCGTACTCGCGGTTGCAACTTGGGGTGAGGGTTATCATAACTATCACCATATTTTCCAATACGATTACCGTAACGGCGTGAAATGGTGGCAGTACGATCCAACTAAATGGTTGATCTGGACTTGTTCTAAACTTGGTTTAGCTAAAAACTTGCGCCGCATTCCTAGCTTTAATATCAAAAAAGCGGAATTGGCAATGAAGTTTAAATATGCTGAACAGGATCTTGCGGTATATGGCCATGATGTTTCTGAAGATATCTCGGCGGTAAAAACCAAGATCGCACAGGAATATGATGCATTTACCCAAACTTTAAATGACTGGGCGAAGCTGAAAGAACAGGAAATTCAGGTCAAGAAAGCATCGATGGCTGAAAAAATCCATCAGATGGATGACAAGCTGAAAGTTGAATTCCAGCTGGTTGAACAGCGTCTTTCCCATCATCGTCAAACCTTGAATCTACTGGTTCGTAATCTGAAAAAATCTGCAGTTTCTCAATAAAAGCTGTTGAACACTAAAGCCCCGATTGGGGCTTTTTTTATGTCCGAAAGATAACGTGAACTCTCGCTTATACAACAGTTTTATACAGCTATCTTTGTTATAGTTCATGTATTCCAATCCTGTACTGATGCTATGTATTTTAACTCTCGCTATCAAACACTACCTGCTCGCCTCTATCATCATCAAGTTCCGCTGCCGTTAAAAGGTGCAAAAGCCGGGCACTTCAATGCCGCTTTGGCAGAACAACTACAATGGTCGGATGAAGACAAGGCGCAATGGGTCGAGATTTGTAGTGGTCAGAAAGTCTTTGCTGAGTTTGAACCTTTGGCTATGGTCTATGCAGGCCATCAGTTTGGGCAATGGGCAGGACAGTTGGGAGATGGTCGTGGGTTGTTGATTGCTCAGATTCTGGATCAGAACCAGCAGACCATTGACCTACATCTAAAAGGTGCTGGTGCAACGCCATATTCACGCATGGGCGATGGTCGTGCCGTGCTGCGGTCAGTCATTCGTGAGTATCTGGCGGGTCATGCCTTAAATGCCTTGGGTGTAGCATCCAGTAATGCGGTCGGTTTTACTTCATCAATGCAAGGTATTCAGCGTGAGAAGCTAGAGCCGGGCGCGATGATGTTGCGCACTTCGGATTGTCATATCCGTTTCGGTCATTTCGAATGGATCAATCAGTATCAGCCAGATCTGCTGGCTGAATTTACCCAGAAATGTATCGAATGGCATTATTCGGAATGTCTGCAAGACGAACAGCCGATTCTGAGCTTTGCCACCAAAGTTATTCAGCGCACTGCGGTGATGATTGCCAAATGGCAACTGGTCGGTTTTGCACATGGCGTGATGAATACCGACAACCTGAATATTACCGGTTCAACTTTGGACTTTGGTCCTTATGGCTTTATGGAGCGCTTCCGTCCGAACTGGATCAATAACCACTCGGATTACCAAGGGCGTTATACCTATCAGCAGCAGCCAAGTATCGGACACTGGAATTTGTGGCAATGGTTAAACAATCTGGTGCCGCTCTGCCCTACAGATTATGACAAAGAACAATGGAAACAGGATTTAGCAGCGTGTCTGGAGCACTATGAGCCAACATTTTTAGAGCATTATAAACATGGTTTAAACCAGAAAATGGGCTTGCCAAGTTTCCATAAAGACAGTTTTGACTGCGCAATGGCCTTTCTGCGCATTTTACAGAGTGAACAACTGGACTACACCCAAAGTTTTATCCGGTTGCAAAATAAAGACTATGAAGCCATGAAAGATGATTGCTTAGACCGTCGTCAGTTTGAAGCATTCTTGGCGCAATATGAATCTATCCGTGAACACCAAGATATTGAAGAATTAGACGCCGCCATGCAACTGGCCAATCCGCATTATATTCTGCGTAATCATATGGCACAGAAAGCCATTGAACTGGCAGAACGGGATGATTTTTCTGAAGTCGACCGTCTGTTTAAATTACTCAGTCAGCCTTACCTGAAACAGCCCGATTTGGAACAGCCTGAAGATTTAGCGCCATTGCCGAGTGACGTGCCTGAAGTCATGGTCAGCTGTTCGTCTTAATTTATTCACATCCCAAACAAAAACTGTGGATAATTTAAGCATTATCCACAGTTTTCTGATGATTTATCCATAGCTTATGTCTTTACATCAAATTGCATCATTTACTGCTTTAAAACTTCCTGAAGTCACTGTGACTCAGCCTTTTGCTGAGGGCTGTGATGTTTATAAAGTCATGGATAAAGTCTTTATGCTGACTTTTCATTTGCAAGGAAAAGCTGCGATTAATTTAAAAGTCGAGCCTGAACACGGCGCCATGCTTCGAGACATTTATCCTTATATCCGTACAGGCTGGCATATGAATAAGCAGCACTGGATCTCAGTTTATGAAGATGAAGAACTAGATGGGTCTTTGGTTGGAGATTTGGTGCTAAATTCTTATGAGTTAGTAGTATTAAAGTTAAAGAAAGTCGATCGGCAGCGAATTGAGCTACTTAAAACAGTACGATAAGTTCCCACCTTGTATAGGAATAATGTATATAAAAAATTTAAGATTCATCATTAGAATAATATTCAATATACCGTCAGTTATTTAGTTGCATTAAATGCTTCATCATAAAATACCTGGGCTTTCGGAAAAGCCCCATCAAAACTGATCGCTTGAAAATATTCAGCTGGTACATTTTCCAAAACTAAATCGGCAATGGGTTGAAAGCCAAAACGAGCATAATACTTGGGATCGCCTAATAGCACACAGCCTTTTGCATCCAATGCTTTCAGTCTGTCCAGTGCTGCATATACAAGCCTTGAACCAATGCCTAAACCTTTTTGATCAGGCAAAACTGAAATAGGGCCTAATCCAAACCACCCTGCTGCACCCGAAGACATTGATACGGGAGACACGGCAATATGCCCAACAACAATATTATTTTCAAGAGCAACTAACGATAACGTCAGTTGATGCTTTTTCCTTAATGCATTGATAATAAAATGTTCAGCATGACTTGAATATTCAATGTTTTTAAAAGCGGCTGTTGTTAACTCTTCAATTGCCTGAATGTCATCTATTTGCTCATCTCGAATCATGATATTCATTATTTTTAACCCTCTTATACTTGCCAGTTTCAGATATAAAAAAAGCGAATAAGTTCTCACCTATTCGCCTCTCTTAAACATTAAAAACTTAATCAATCTTCAGGATATTCAAAACGGTAACCGACCCCATACACCGCCTGAATCCACTCATGACGGTTACCGGTTTCAGCTGCATCTGAAATCTTACGGCGCAAATTCTTGATATGACTGTCAATAACACGGTCAGCCACATCAAAACTGTCCGGATTAATATGATCCAGCAATTGCGCACGTGAATATACCTGTCCGACATGTTCCAGGAATAACTCCAGTAAACGGAATTCGGTCGGCGTTAAATTCAAGGCTTTTTGTTGATACCAGATGCGCTGTTGTGATTTGTCCATGCGGAATAAATCATTGCTTTCCGGTTCTGATTTACGATCCAGACGACGTAACACAGCCTGTACGCGCGCGACCAGCTCCTTCGGACTAAACGGTTTACAGAGATAATCATCTGCACCCATATTCAGACCCAGTACACGGTCGATTTCTTCAGTACGTGCGGTTACCATGATAATTGGCAAATCTGACTGTTCACGTACCTTACGGCAAATGGTCAGGCCGTCCATACGCGGCACCATCAAGTCCAGAATCATCAGACTCGGTTTACGCTGGGTAAAACTGTTATATGCTTCCTGCCCATCATGAAACATACTGACCTCAAAACCAGCAGCTTCCAGATAGTCTCGCACCAACTGTGCAAGTTCGATTTCATCTTCAACCAGCATGACATGTTTCATCAATCTATTCCCTTCATGGTTTCATTTGTTTAGGAAAGCTCAGCTTGCATCGTAAACCACCCAGTGGTGAATGTGCAAAGCTTAAGCTGCCGCCCAGCGCCTGCGTAATTTTACATGATAATGCCAAACCCAGTCCGGTTCCGCCAGTCGCCCGGGTACGAGAATCATCGACACGGTAGAAACGCTCACCAATACGCGCCAGTTGTTCATCAGTCAGACCAAACGGACTATCATCGATATATAAGGTCCATTCTTTATCATCTTGTGTCGTATGAATATGCACTTGCCCGCCTGCTTCAGTATAGCGAATACTGTTACTCAGCAAGTTCGCCACAATCTGTTTAAAACGATCTAGATCCAGATTTAAATCAGTCCCTTCGCCATCTGCAGTAACCACTAATTCAGCCTGTTCAAAGTTCGGCTGGAAGTTAATGAGTTCCTGCTGCACAACCTCCCACGGATTCACCGTCGAGAAATAGAATTGCAATTGCTGGGCATCGACCTGTGCCAATGCGGCCAGATCTTGGGTCAGTTTTTTCAGACTGTTCACCTGAGCCAGCATGGAAGCAAAATGTTCAGGGGTTGGTTTACGGATTCCGTCCTGCATCGCTTCAATCTGTGCCTGTAAGACTGCTAGTGGCGTTTTTAACTCATGTGAGGTATCTGCCACCCACTGACGGCGTGAGGTTTCATGCTGATCCAGAATCACCGCCAATGCATTTAATTCATTGAATAAATCACCTAATTCATCATTCCGGTTCACTTTAACCTGATATTGATAATTTCCCTGAGTCAAGGCACGCGTACCATTGAGCAAACGTTGAATCGGTTTTTTGAAATAAGTCGCCAATAACAGGGAAGCTATCAGACTCGCCAAAATACTGAGAGCATAAACCAGAAATAAATAACGCTTTTGGTTACTGAAGAAATTAATACTGAGCGCATCATCCTGATCTAGTACCGGTTTTAAGCCCAAATAGCCGACAATCTGATTATTCACCATAATCGGGCGATAAGAAATCTGTTCATCTGAAGCCTCACCCACTACGAAACGACGCTTGGCATCATACAGTGAGAGACGTGAACTGAGGCCAAGACGGTCCGGCATCTGAATAAACTGTTTTTTACCAGTCGGTTGCTGGGCTGGCTGCTTACCATTTTTGCGATCAGTTCTAAACAGATTTTGATTAGAACTGAGCGGGAATTTCAAGCCTTCAAAAGGCTGAAACTGGGAAGGCAAATTAGATGCTAGTAAACGTAATTCTTCTTCATTGACCTGACGTTGTGGCAGCTCTGGATTCACCATACTCGGTGCCACTTGAGCCAAGGTCTGTTCCTGAAAATAACGCTGCTGCAAGGCAATATCATACTGGCGGCGTAACCACCAGCGTGATAATCGGTCATAATCATCTGGTGCGGCTTCACCTTCCATCTGGAGAATCTGTGCCTGAATCGCGTTGCCCCAGTCCTGATAGACTGCATAGACATCTGCCAGATTTTCAATCACATAATCCAGCTTCTGCATTTCGACATCAGCGACATAGCGGGCGAAATTACGCTGCATATTCAGATGCAATACACCTAGGCTCACCGTGGTAATGACCAGCGTGGTCAACAGCACGGTCAAAAATAGACGTAATGCAATGGGAATACGGCGAATGTTCAAAAGTAAAATCTCAATTTTTCTTCTATATTCATTATTGTAGCGAACACCGAGGCAAAAAACTCTTCATTGTTTCTTCATCTTTATTGTTTAATCTTTATCTAACATAGAATCAGCTTCTTGACAGGATAAATACAATGCAAACCATGACAAAAATAGCTTTAATCAGTGCAAGTGTTTTATCAATGGGTGCGTTGACTGCCTGTCAATCCACCAGCAATGTGCCAAGCAATGATCATCCCCACATGATGAAACATCATGAAGGCAAAAAACAGCATCTAACTCCCGAACAGCGTGAGCAGTTTAAGGCAAAGCGTGCAGAACGCATGCAGTTTGCCAAACAGCTTCAACAGGCCTGCGACAATAAAGCTGTGGGCTCGGCCGTTCAAATCAAGACTGGCGATAAAACCATAGACGGCACCTGCAAGATGGTCTTTAAAGCAGATCGTAAAGAGATGAAAAGCCATCGCGACATGAAAGCTGAGCATCGTCCAATGCGTGCTGATATGCGTAGAGGCATGATGCACGGTGAAGTCTTGACGGATGCCAAACGTGCAGAATTGACTAAACAGTTTGATCAGCGCCTCGCTCAACATCAGGCACATCAACGAGCCATGCTGCAAGCCTGTCAAGGCAAAAAAGACGGGACTGCTGCACAGATCAAGATGAGCGAACAAACTATCAATGGCAAATGTCATGTCCGTTTCCAGCCCACAGCCTCTACCTATTAATGCATAGGAATCAAGGCTTCACGACTAGCACCTTCGGGTGCTTTTTTATTGCGTGCTCTTTCATGCATACAGTTGACTATTCGTTTCCTGCAGAATATGGCTAAAGTCTTTATACTCAAGACCTTTAATGCGTCATGCAGATTAATCTTTGACTTTACAGTCACCAAGAAAACACCCCGAAAAGCTTGTACCGCAGGGGAAGTTGTTGCACGATTAGATCATTCCAAACCGTGTCAGTGAAGACAGGTTTTAGTTCATCTAAGATTATAACGCTGGTTCAACCAGTATTGAGGAAACCGATATGCCACAATACAAAGCGCCTATACGTGATATGCAATTTGTGTTGCATGAATTATTAAATGCTGAACAACACTATGCAAATCTCCCTGCATTCCAAGAAAACGTAAGCCGTGAGCTGGTAGATCAGTACTTAGAAGCTGCGGCCGACTTCTGTGAAAACGAATTGTCTCCGATCAACCAGACCGGTGACCGTGAAGGCTGTACCTGGAATGACGGCGTTGTTACGACTCCGACTGGCTTTAAAGAAGCGTACCAAAAATACATCGAGCTTGGCTTCCCTTCTCTTTCTGCTGAAGAACAATACGGCGGTCAAGGCTTACCGAACTCTTTAGGTATCGCGATTTCTGAAATGGTGGGTACTGCGAACTGGGCATGGGGCATGTACCCTGGCCTGTCTCACGGTGCGGTTCGTACTTTAGAACATCATGGTTCAGCTGAACAAAAAGACGCTTACCTGCCTAAACTGGTTTCAGGTGAATGGACGGGTACCATGTGCTTAACTGAATCTCATGCGGGTTCTGACTTGGGTATTATCCGTACTAAAGCTGAACCACAAGCGGACGGTAGCTACGCAATCTCTGGCGAGAAGATCTTTATCTCTGCTGGTGAACACGACATGGCAGAGAACATTATCCATATCGTACTTGCTCGTCTGCCAGGTGCACCGAAAGGTACCAAAGGTATCTCATTATTCATCGTGCCAAAATTCAACCTGAATGCTGACGGTTCTATTGGCGAGCGTAACGGCGTACGTTGTGGTTCGATCGAACACAAGATGGGTATCCATGGTAACGCGACTTGTGTCATCAACTTTGACAATGCTAAAGGCTTCCTGATTGGACCTGAAAACCGCGGCTTGAACTGCATGTTCACGTTCATGAACACAGCACGTATCGGTACAGCAGTTCAAGGTCTTGCAGCATCTGAAGGTTCATTCCAAGGCGCGCTTGCATACGCAAAAGATCGTCTGGCAATGCGCTCTTTAAGTGGCCCTAAAGCACCAGAAAAAGAAGCAGATCCAATCATTGTACATCCTGCTGTACGTAACATGCTGTTGACGCAAAAAGCATATGCAGAAGGCGGTCGTGCACTGGTTTATCTATTAGCACAATATGCTGACGTGGTTGAACATGCTGCAGAAGAAGCAGACCGTAAATTTGCAGACAACATCCTGTCATTGCTAACACCAATCGCAAAAGCATTCCTGACTGAAACCGGTTCTGAAGCTGCGAAACACGGTGTTCAGGTATTCGGTGGTCATGGCTTTATTTCTGAGCACGGTATGGAGCAGATCGTACGTGATACACGTATTGCTTGCCTGTACGAAGGTACCACTGAAATTCAGGCACTAGACTTGTTAGGCCGTAAAGTATTGGGTACGCAAGGTGCAATGTTGAAAGACTTCACCAAGATCATCCATAAATTTGCTGAAGCGCACAAAGACAATGCTGCAATGAAAGAATTCGTTGAACCATTGGCTGCCTTGAACAAAGAATGGGGCGATCTGACCATGCAGATTGGTATGCGCGCGATGCAAAACCCTGAAGAAGTGGGTGCGGCTGCAGTCGATTACCTCTACTTCTCTGGTTATGTCACTCTAGCTTACCTATGGGCACGTATGGCATTGGTTGCTCAGGAGCAACTGGCTGCGGGCACCACTGAGGTTGATTTCTACAATGCCAAAGTGACGACAGCACGCTTCTACTTCAAGAAAATCCTGCCACGCGTTCGTTCACACGTTGAAGTGATTGCGACAGGTGTAGAGCCATTGATGAACCTGGATGCGGAACACTTTGCATTCTAAGTTAGTCTCAGACTAGCTACATTTCAGAAAAAGGACGGTCAATCAACAGGCAGTCCTTTTTCTTTATAAAGAGTTACAGAATTAACCTTTAGTCGTCTAACATTCAGATTTTGAGTGTTTTAGACTGATTAAAACTCATTTAATCAAACAATAAACAGGTGACACACCATGCCAATTTATAACGCGCCACTTGCCGATATGAAATTCATCCTGAACGATGTCTTCAATGCAGAACAATTCTGGCAGGCCAATGAAAATCTAGCGCATCTGGATGCTGCGACAGCAGAAGCGATTCTTGAAGAAATGGCAAAATTTTCTCAAAACGTCATGCTTCCTCTGAACCGTACCGGCGATGAAGAAGGCGCAAAAATTGAAAATGGTAATGTGACCACACCTGCTGGCTTTAAAGAAGCGTTCAAACAATATGCAGAAGGTGGCTGGATTGGTCTGGGCGCAGATATGGAATGGGGCGGCCAGGAAATGCCGAAAATGCTAACGGTACTTTCTGATGAAATGCTGTTTGCCACCAACCCGTCTTTTATGCTGTATCCACTGCTTTCTGTTGGTGCGGGCATGGCGCTGAACAGCTATGCTTCACAAGCACAAAAAGAAACCTATTTACCTAAAATTTATTCGGGTGAGTGGTCAGGCACCATGTGCTTAACCGAACCACATGCCGGTACTGATCTGGGTATTATCAAAACCAAAGCTGAACGTAACGAAGACGGCACTTATAGCATCAGCGGCACCAAGATTTTCATCACGGGTGGTGATCATGACCTGGCGGAAAATATTATTCACCTCGTTCTAGCGAAAACCCCAGATGCCCCTGCTGGCTCTCGTGGTATTTCCCTGTTCATCGTACCGAAATTCTTGGTCAATGAAGATGGTTCTATTGGCGAACGTAACCCGGTCGGCCCAGGTTCAATCGAACACAAGATGGGAATCAAGGCATCTGCGACTTGTGTCATGAACTTTGACGGTGCCAAAGGTTACCTCGTTGGTAAAGAAAACGAAGGTCTCGCTGCGATGTTCGTGATGATGAACTACGAACGTCTGTCGATGGGTATTCAAGGCCTAGGTGCTTCTGAATTCGCTTATCAAAACGCTGCGCAATATGCCACAGACCGTTTACAGGGTCGTAGTGCGGCTGGCGTTCAGTCACCAAGCAAACCTGCGGATAGCATTCTGGTGCATGGTGATGTACGCCGTATGCTGCTGAATGTACGTGCCAATAACGAAGCTTCGCGTGCCTTTGCAGTTTATGTAGGTCAGCAACTGGATATCACCAAATTCTCTACTGATCCTGAAGCGGTGAAAAAAGCCAATGACCGCGTTGCGCTATTAACACCAATCGCGAAAGCGTATTTAACGGATACCGCATTCCAGGCGACCCTAGATGCACAAATGGTCTTCGGTGGTCATGGCTATATCCGTGAATGGGGCTTGGAGCAATGTATCCGTGACCTACGTATTTCCCAGATCTATGAAGGCACCAACGGTGTACAGTCACAAGACTTGATCGGCCGCAAAACCATTAAATGTGGCGGCGAATATATCTCTGAATATATCTCTGAAATCCGTGACTTTGCCAATAGTCTGGATGCGGATCTAAACTTTATTAAAGATGCCACACTGGATGCAGCAACTGAAGTTGAATCGGTGACTCAGTACATTCTGGAAGCAGCACGAGAAAGCCATGACTTCCCGAATGCAACCGCAGTTGACTATCTGCACGCTGTAGGTCTGTTGAGCTTCTCTTATATGTTCGCGCGCATTACCAATGCAGCGAAAAATAAAGACGGTGAGTTCTATCAAAATAAAATCGCTCTGGCACGTTACTTTGTACAACGCATTCTGCCTGAACTGGCATTACGCATTACTAAAGTGAAATCAGGTTCTGACGTCATCATGAACTTCTCTGAAGATTATTTCACGACTCAAGCTTAAGCTAAAAATCTGCAATAAAAACGCCTGCATCAGCAGGCGTTTTTTATGAAAATGCAACAATTAAACTTTTTGAATTAGCAAGGTATCCGTCTGATTATTGCTTTTCGGATTCGAATGTTTATTCACAATTTTGATATTCCCCTCTGACTCTAAAGACTCGCAGAGCTCCACCACCTTTTGCATATCTTCAGCCTTAATGCCTACGCCGAGGATTAATTTTTTTCCGGCTTCTAATTGGCTAATTTTTGTTTGAATTTTATCTAACACTTTTTTCTCCTATTTATTCAATGTACCACCCATACAATATAGCAATTTAGTCTAAAATAAGCGCAAAAGTTCAAATAATTTAATCTTTATTTTTCATTCAATCATTCTGTGCATGATCTTTGCACGCTATTCTGTAACTATCTTTATTTCACATGAAAAATCAGGAGGATAATATGTCTAAATCACGTCCGAAAATTGAAAAATTTGAAGCGCTCCTCGACCGTCTTGGTAATCTTGCTGTAGAAAGCTTTCATTATATTGCGCTGTTTATTATTGGCTGTATGGTGATCTGGTCCGCTGGCCATACGGTCATCGACATTCTGACCGTCAAACAGTTCGCCACCATTGACGACATTCTTCTGTTGTTTATTTATCTGGAACTGGGTGCCATGGTCGGCATCTATTTTAAAACCAACCATATGCCAGTACGTTTCCTGATTTATATTGCCATTACTGCACTGACCCGTTTGCTGATTGCAGATATTCAACACACGCATAAAGCCAGCATGGATCTGGTGATTATTACCGGTTCGATTCTGATTCTGGCCTTTGCGATATTAGTGGTGCGCTATGCCTCATGGACCTATCCATCCGTGATCCGTGACAAACATAGTGAAAAGCCATTGCCACTCGGTAAAACACCGCGCCCAGAAGATGATGAATTGGCCTAGTCTTTTAAGCCCTCTTTTTTTTGCACTTCAGCTTAAAGTAATACTTAAGCCTCGTTCAGGGTTTAGGACTATTTATCTCAAGCAACCTCTCCCTTGCGTAGCAGTGCTACTTGTATCTTGATTGATATAGTGATTAGCTACCACTATACGCAAATTGTAGAGTTTGGAGTGCTGCTAAAATCTTAAATTTGAACCTGAGATA
>NZ_JBIUAT010000031.1:0-32133 GCF_044547685.1 Acinetobacter sp. NPDC052428 | reverse complement strand
AAATAGACGGAAAAGATTCGGTTTACGCATTAACTTAATCGCTGCACTGGTAAACCGGATGAACTTGCAATAACGACTTTCGCAAGAGATCTATTGAATATTTAGAGTCTAATCACAGAAATATAGAAAAAATTGATGCTTGGACTAGTACATTTGAATCTAAAAAAAGTGAAGTATCAGAATTAGAAAAGCGTCTTGAAAAAAATAAACAAACTTATGATTTCGTTTTGCTCAATAAAGGTTTTAAAGAGCTTTATGATCAGAAAAAAATAGAGTTAGATAATGCAAAAGGTACTTATAGCTTTGTTGCAGCAACAATGTTTTCTATACCTTTTGTGGAATTAGGTGCATTAATTGGAGCATTTTTCTATTTTGATGGAAAGCTACCTACTGGTATGTGGTTTATTTCTATTCCCTTCATTACTTTAATTTTAATTACGTTATATATTTTAAAAATTTCTTTACAAGACAAAAGAGCAGTCCAATCTCAAATGATGCAGCTAGAACTTCGCATGGCACTGTGTCAGTTCATCCATAACTATGCTGAAGATTCAGAAAAACTGCATAAGAAAAATGCAGCAGGCTTTGAGAAATTTGAAAATATTATCTTTTCACCGCTAGTTTCATCTGATGACAAGATTCCAACCACCTTTGATGGAATGGAGCAACTTGCCAAATTAGTGAGTGAATTTAGAAAGTAATCCAAACTTTCCGCTATCGGCGAGTATCCTATTTTTAATTAGTCAGCGCTTTTACTAAGGCATAGAATTAATTTACTTTTGAGGTAATAGCGATCAGTAGATGGCATTCAGCTGGATTTTCTTCACTTTAATGGCTGCATTTATGCAGGCTTGGCGTAACGCCTTTCAAAAACAGCTTAGTACCACGGTGGATGTGTGGGGAGTCACCCTGGCACGCTTTATTTTTGGCTTGCCATTTGCTGTGCTGTACCTGAGCAGCCTGTATTATTTCAAGCCGGTTGAAAGTGTGGCTCACTTCACCCCAAAGTTTTGGATCTATGTAGTAATTGCTGGTTGCAGTCAGATTTTAGCTACGGCACTGATGGTGCAACTGTTCAAGCAAAAAAATTATGCCGTTGGAGTGGGGTTGGCGAAAAGCGAAGCCATTTTAGCCGCCATTATCGGCGTGACCTTTTTAGCGGATCATTTGTCATTCCTGGCGTGGATTGGTGTGGCACTAGGCGGATATGCGGTATTTTTATTGAGTAAAGACCAACAGGTCAGTGGGTTTTCAGCCAGAACACTGGCTATTGGCATCGGAAGCGGTTTAAGTTTTGCCATTACCTCACTACTGGTACGCGAAGCCAGTTTAGAATTAACCACTTTACCAACCTTGCATCGTGCGGCCTGGGTGTTGTTAATGGTGATCAGTTTTCAGTGCCTGAGTATGCTGCTTTATCTAAGCCTATTCAGCCGCCAGACTTTAGTGGCCATGTGGCAGCGTCTGGGCTTAACTTTTAAAGTGAGTGTGTGCAGTTTTATGGCATCACTAGGCTGGTTTACTGCCATGAGCATGATGAGTGTGCCGGTCGTGAAAACCTTAGGACAAATTGAGATTCTGTTTAGTATGCTGATTTCGGCATATTTCTTTAAAGAAAAACTGGCACGTACCGAGCATTGGGGTCTGGGCTTAGTAGTGATTGCAGCGATTTTAGTGATCTGGGCCTGATGTAGAACCAGTTTTTTAAATCTAAGCATAAAAAAGCCACTGATCAACAGTGGCTTTTTCTTTGCCTCTAGTATTTAAGCTGCAATAAATTTCTGAACTGCCTGATTAAAGGCTTCTGGTTGCTCCACATTGGAAATGTGCGAGGCATTGATTTCAAACAGCTGGCTTTGTGAAATTTCAGCTTGCATGGCTTGACCATCTGCAACTGTCGTCACCGGGTCTTGCTGACCGGCCACAATCAGTACCGGCACTGAAATCGTTTTGATCTGTTCACGTAAATCCGCCTTAGCCAAAGCTTCGCAACAACTTGCATAACCTTCCGGGCTGCCAGCTCCAAGGTCGTTTGAAAGTTCTGCAACTATCGCTGCGTTGCTCTGGATAAAGGGATCGGTAAACCAACGTGCTGCTGCTGTCGATGCAATCGGCGCCAGACCTTGTTCACGTACCAGTGCGGCACGTTCCAGCCAGGCCTGTTCCTGACCGATCTTGGCAGCAGTATTGCAGATAATCACGTGGCTAAAACGTTCGGGCTTGTTGATTGCTAACCATTGACCGGTTAAACCACCCATTGAAATACCACAGAATGCAGCTTTTTCAATTTTTAAATGATCAAGTAAGTTTACAACATCCTGACCTAACTGTTCCAAGCTATACGGACCTTGCGGTGCAGATGAAGCCCCATGACCACGAGTGTCATAACACACAACAAAATAATCTTGCTGGAAAAATTTAATTTGTGGTTGCCACATGCTGAATTTGGTGCCTAGTGAGTTAGAAAAAACCAGGGCAGGTTTACTGGCATCACCAAAGGTCTGGTAATTGATCTGGGCATCGTTGGATGTAAATGTTGGCATTGAAATCCCTCCCGACCTCCCTTTAAAAAAGGGAGGAGGTTTATCTTTTTAATAGGTTGTTAGACGCGTTCAATAATCAAAGCGATGCCTTGACCGACACCAATACACATTGAACAAAGACCGTATTTACCACCGGTTTGTTCCAGCTGGTTCAGTGCTGTAGTTACAAGACGTGCACCAGATGCACCGAGTGGATGACCCAAAGCAATTGCACCACCATTCGGATTGACTTTCTCTGAACCATCTTCAATGCCAAGGTCACGAGTACAAGCCAAAGCTTGTGCTGCAAAAGCTTCATTCAACTCGATCACGTCCATCTGTTCAATAGTCAAACCTGTTTGTGCCAACAGTTTCTTGATAGCAGGTGCAGGACCGAAGCCCATGATGCGTGGTTCAACACCAACGACGGTTGAACCAATAATTTTGGCACGTGGTTTCAAGCCGTGTTGAGCAACCGCTTCGTCAGATGCAATTAATAGGGCAGCCGCACCATCGTTAATACCAGAAGCATTACCCGCCGTTACTGTACCGTCTGCTTTCACCACAGGTTTCAGTTTTGCCAGAGCTTCTGCTGTGGTTGAAGCACGTGGATGTTCATCAGTATCCACAACCACCGGATCGCCTTTACGCTGTGGAATCACTACAGGAATAATTTCATTGGCAAAGAAACCATTGGCCTGCGCTGCTGCGGTACGTTGCTGGCTGGTCAGGGCAAACTGATCCTGGTCTGCACGGTTGATGTTGAACTGCTCCGCCAGATTTTCAGCGGTTTGCGGCATGGTTTCCACACCGTACATTTCTTTCAGTTTCGGGTTGATGAAACGCCAGCCCATGGTGGTGTCTTCAATCTTTTGGCTACGGCCATACGCCGTTTCTGACTTGCCCATCACGAATGGGGCACGCGACATGCTTTCTACACCGCCGGCAATGATCAGATTGGCTTCACCGGCTTTAATCGCCCGTGCTGCCATTGCGATTGCATCCATTGATGAACCACAAAGACGGTTCACGGTCGTTGCTGGAACCTGATAAGGCAGGCCTGCAAGCAGCGAAGACATGCGACCGACGTTACGGTTATCTTCACCGGCCTGGTTGGCACAGCCATAGATCACGTCATCGACCTGTTCCCAGTTCACCGATGGATTACGTTCCATTAAGGCTTTAATTGGCAGCGCCCCAAGGTCATCTGCACGGACAGATGCGAGACCACCGGCATAACGGCCGAATGGGGTACGGATGGCATCGATAATATATGCGTTTTTCATTGTGTATTTGCTCACATATTTAAAAGAAGAAAACTCCTCCCTTTTTAAAGGGAGGTTGGGAGGGATTTAATGAAGTAGTTTTATTCCTCAAATCCTCCCTAAATCCCTCCTTTAATAAAGGAGGGACTTCCCCTTAATTTGATTGAGTCGCATCAATCAACTTGGCGCCAGTCAATGACTGCAATTCTTCAAATGACAGACCTTCGACTTTCTCAATCACTTTCATACCTTCGTTGGTCACATCAATCACACAAAGGTCGGTATAAATGCGGTCGACACATTTCAATCCAGTCGCAGGATAAGACAGTTCAGCCACAATTTTTGGCTCGCCTTTTTTGGTCACGTGATCTGTGGTAATAAAGACTTTTTTTGCACCCACAGCCAGATCCATCGCACCGCCGACTGCAGGAATTGCATCTGGAGCACCAGTATGCCAATTCGCCAAGTCACCATTTTCAGCGACCTGGAAAGCACCCAGTACGGCGATGTCTAAGTGACCGCCACGCATCATTGCGAAAGAGTCACCATGATGGAAGAAAGAACCGCCTTCAAGTAAGGTCACGAATTCTTTACCGGCATTAATCAGCTCAGGATCGCGGTCTTCTTCAGCAGGAGGAGGACCGAAAGCCAGCAGGCCATTTTCAGAGTGCAGGAATACGTCTTTGTCGCTTGGCAGGTAGCTTGAAATCTTGGTTGGTAAACCAATACCCAGGTTCACATAAGCACCATCAGGAATGTCTTGTGCCACACGTTCAGCGATCTGGTCACGGGTCAGTTTGTTATAGCTCATGAATCTTCTCCTTATCCGTGATTACTGTGCAGGTTTAACTTGAACAACGTGTTGAACAAAAATTCCTGGGGTAATGATGTGCTCTGGATCCAGTGCACCCAGTTCAACCACCTCAGAAACCTGTGCAATGGTTACATCAGCTGCCATCGCCATAATCGGGCCAAAGTTACGGGCAGATTTACGGTAGACCAGATTGCCCCAACGGTCGCCTTTAGATGCTTTAATTAAAGCAAAGTCAGCTTTAATTGGATTTTCTAAAACGTAGTCTTTGCCTTCATAGTTCATGGTCGGTTTGCCTTCCGCCAGCAAGGTACCAAAACCGGTAGGGGTGTAGATTGGACCTAAGCCCATACCAGCCGCCTGGATACGGCAAGCCAGATTACCTTGCGGTACCAGTTCCAGTTCGATCTTGCCTGCACGATAAAGCTCGTCAAATACCCAAGAGTCTGACTGACGCGGGAAAGAGCAAATGATTTTACGCACAGCGCCCGCTTTAAGCAGTTTCGCCAGACCATAATCGCCATTACCGGCATTGTTGTTGACAATAATCAGGTCTTTAATACCCAATTCGATCAGACCATCAATCAGTTCAGCAGGCTGACCCGCTGTACCGAAACCACCGATCATAATGGTAGAACCGTCCTTGATCTGGGAGAGTGCTTCTTTCAATGATAATGAACTTTTATCTATCATAATCTGGTCCTTACATATCCTAAACTGATGGATGTCTTTAAACTCGTTTTGAATCTGATGCTGTAACCGGAACTGCGTTACGGTTTTTCTGTGACAGCAGAAAATGTGCGACCAGGCCAATGCAAATTCCCCAAAAGACTGAACTCAGTCCCAAGAAATGCATGCCGGAAGCAGTCGCTAAAAAGGTGATCAGTGCTGCATCACGTTGCGACTCTTTGCCCATGGCCACGGAAATGTTGGTGGCAATCGCACCCAGTAATGCCAGTCCTGCCAAAGCCGCAATTAATTCTTTGGGCATCAGGCTAAACAGCATGACAATACTGCCGGCAAATAAGCCGCCTAAAATATAAAAAAGCCCATTCGCCACACCGGCGATATAACGCTTTTCTTTCAGCTCGTGGGCATCTTTCCCCAGACACAAAGCAGCCGTGATAGAGGCCAATACGATGGTAATACCCCCAACACAGGCCACTGCAAGCGAGGCAATACTGGTCGCACTGATAATCGGCTTGGCTGGCATGTCATAACCACTGAGTTTGATAATCGCCATTCCCGGTAAAAACTGGCCAGACAGGCTGACCAGAATGAGAGGGAGGGCCAGATTCAGGGTTGAACTCCAAGTCCATTCCGGTGCAATAAATTGTGGAATGGCCAAACTGAAATCTGCCGTAACCGGGTTAATCTTGCCCAGTAACATGCTTAAAACCACACCGGCAACCAGTACCCAGACCATGGCATAGCGTGGACTGAAACGCTTGGCCAGTAAAAATACCGCCAGCATGCCAAAGACGATATAGGGCATGGTATCGGTCGCGGTGAACAGCCCTAAACCAAACTGCAATAAAATCCCCGCCATCATTCCGGCAGCCACTTCCTGAGGAATCCAGAACAGCAATTTGTCGAAATAACCGGTGATCCCAATGAAAAAAATCACCACGGCAGAGGTGATATAGGCAGCAACCGCTTCATTGAGCGAAATATCGGGAAACAGCGTGACTAATAAAGCCGTTCCGGGCGCAGACCAGGCGGTGACGACAGGTATTTTGTATTTAATTGATAAAAAGATACCTGCGAGTGCAGCACCAATAGAAATTCCCCAAATCCATGAAATCATCATGTCTGGGGAAACTTGAGCTTGCTGTGCCGCCTGGAAAAAAATGATCAGTGGCCCTGAATAGGAAATCAGCACTGCTAAAAATCCTGCAACAGTCGCTGAAATTGACCAATCATTTTTTAATGTCTGAAACAGGGTATTCATTGGTGATGTGCCTCCTTGCGTCTAACCATGAGCCTGTTAAAAATCGTGATGATCAGGACTAGCCCTGATCACCACCACCGACCGGTACCACCGTACCTGTCATATAAGATGATTCATCGGAAGCCAGGAATACAATCGCATTCACTTGCTCCAGAATCGTACCGTAGCGTCCCATGAATGTACGGTCAATGGTCTGATCAACCACTTGCTGCATCCATTCCTTTTCAGATTCAGTCAGTGGATTGGCATTGCGCGGTACTTTACGGGGTGGTGCTTCAGTGCCACCAGTCGCGATTGCATTGACACGGATTCCGTCTTTGGCATGTTCAAAGGCAAGGGAAGCGGTCAGGCCGTTCACACCACCTTTCGATGCCGAATATGGCACACGGTTAATGCCGCGTGTCGCAATAGAAGATACGTTTACAATGGTACCTTTCTGATTTTTAATCATTTCCGGAAGAACTGCACGGCAGCACCACAAGGTCGGGAACAATGAACGGTTCACTTCCTTGATAATTTCCTCTTCAGAAAATTCCTCGAAAGGTTTCATCCAGATCGCGCCACCGACGTTGTTGATTAGCGCATCGACACGGCCATAGGTTTCTAGCGCTTTTTCAACAACTGATTGAGCACCAGCAAACGTTTCCAGATTGGCTTTGACGGTAATCGCATCACCGCCAGTCGCTTCAATTTCAGCCAGAACTTCTTCCACATAAGGCGAAAGGTCAGCCATGACGACTTGAGCGCCTTCGCTCGCCACTTGCAGCGCGACACCGCGACCGATGCCTTGCGCGGCACCGGTCACGATTACAACTTTATTTTCAAATCTTTGACGATTAGACATTGAACAAATTCCCTCTATTTGTTGGCAGAGAATTTTTCAAACAGGAAGCTTGCAGGTTTTACGCCTTCAGCATCCAGCCAGCCGCGAACGGCTTCAACCATTGGTACAGGGCCACACAGGTAGACATCTACATCACCGCCATTTAGCCATTCGTTCTCAATATGACCGGTTACATAGCCTTTACGCTCATGTGTAGATTCCGGGTTAGCAACCACTGTACGGTATTCGAACCACGGGAATTTTTCTTGCAGTTCGTTCAGTTTTTCAATGGCAACCAAGTCAAAGTCATTGGTCACACCAAATACTAAACGCACTGGATGTTCTGAACCTTTTTCTTCCAGTACTTGCAGCATTGACATGAATGGTGCAATACCTGTACCACCCGCCAGCATCAAGACGGGACGGGTCACAGGGCGAAGGTAGAAGCTACCAAATGGACCGGTAAAAGTCATCTTGTCGCCAGCTTTGGCATTTTTACTTAAGAATTCACTCATTTTGCCGTTCGGTACGTTACGTACTACGAAACCGGTCAAGCGGTCGCTTGGCTTTGAGCTGAATGAATATGAACGGGTTTCAGTCGTACCTGGAATACCGACATTGACATATTGACCAGCCAGGAAATGAATATCCGGTTGACCTTCATCTAACTGGATGTCAAAAGTAATGGTCGAGTCAGACAGGTTTTCGACACGCGCCAAAGTACCTTGGAAAGCGTGAATTTCAGTTTTGCAGACTTCTGAAGACGCCTGAATCTGGAACACTGCATCTGAAGTTGGTTTACATTGGCAAGCCAGAATAAAGCCTTCAGCGGCTTCTTCAGGCGTTAAAGCATCTTCAATATAAGTTTCTTCAGGCATGTCAAATGAACCTGATTCACAAAACGCACGACACGTTCCACAAGCACCATCACGGCAGTCCAAAGGAATATTGATCTTTTGACGGTAAGCTGCATCCGACAGTGTTTCACCATCTGAAACAGAAATAAAACGTGTAACGCCATCTTCAAATTGAAGTGCAACATTGTGGTTTGACATGGCTGAATATCCTATATAAATCTTTGTAACTGAGCCTTTCAGCCAATTTTCCATCTGACCGAAAGGCATAACCTAGCTGTAAAAACAGTCTTAGAGGTGATAAATGTCGATAACCTGGTTGATGTAATCGTTTTTCAGTACCACGTATTTGCTTAAAATTTGTGGTTTATCGCCTGAGAAATCGATTTCATAACGAGACATACCGAAATAGCTGTAACTTGTTTTGTAACGGAAGCTCAAAGTATTCCAGTTAAAACGTACAGTCACTTTGTCGCCATCACGTTCAACAATTTCAATATTGCTGAGGTTATGGCAGGTACGTGTGTCCGGCATGGTTGCAGATGAACGTTCAGTCTTGATCCGGAACACGCGGTCTTCTAAACCTTGACGATCTGGATAGTAAATCAACGAGATTTCAGACTGCGGATCTGTGGTCAGTTTGTCATCATCATCCCAAGCTGGCATCCAGAAAGACGCAGTAGGGGCATAACAAGTTAACCAGTCATCCCATTGTTCATCATCTAAAAAGCGGGCTTCTTGATACAGGAACTGAGCAATATTTTCTAAAGTGATGTCGCTCATGCGCTTTCTCCTTCAGTTGATGCTGCAATTTCTTTCTCAGTCGCAATACCTTTTTTGATCAATTCTAACCAGTACTGGTGCTGAGACAGGTATAGACCTTCATCTTCAGTTTTAATACCAGACAGTTTTGGTTTTAAACCGATTTCATTGGCAGCATCATCAGGACCTTGAATCCAGTGTTTAGAACCACGGCACATATCGTTCCATTCCAGCGCGATACCGGCATAACCTGCCTGACAAGCACGGAATTCTTCAAGATCGTCTGGTGTCGCCATACCTGAAGCGTTAAAGAAATCTTCATACTGACGGATACGACGGGTACGTGCTTCAGGCTCTTCGCCTACAGGTGCGATACAGTAGATCGTCACTTCAGTTTTATCGACAGAAATCGGGCGCAGGACACGGATTTGTGAACCGAACTGATCCATGAAGTAAACGTTTGGATAGATACACAGGTTACGTGAACGTTCGATCATCCACTTCGCCATGGCTTCGCCATATTGCGCAGTGTATTCATCTTTCTTGGCAAAGTTAGGACGGTCTTCCGGATTAGCCCATTGAGTCCAAAGCAGCATGTGACCATGTTCAAAGCCGTAAGAACCACCGCCTTGTTTGCCCCATGCGCCTGCGCTCATGGCACGGATGTTGTCGCCAGCTTCTTTTTCTTTACGTTGCTGAGTCGTTGCAGCATAGTTCCAGTGTACAGCAGACACGTGATAACCATCAGCACCGTTTTCAGCAGTCAACTTCCAGTTACCTTCATAGGTATAAGTCGAAGAACCACGTAAAACTTCCAGACCTTGTTCAGACTGATCCACGATCATGTCAATGATTTTGGTCGCTTCGCCCAGGTATTCTTCCAGAGAAGGAACATCCGGATTCAAGCTGCCGAACAGGAAACCTTTATAGTTTTCAAAACGGGCAACCTTTTTCAGGTCATGTGAGCCGTCTTTGTTAAAGCAGTCTGAATAACCCGCTTCAGCCGGATCTTTGACTTTTAATAACTTACCTGAGTTATTGAAAGTCCAGCCATGGAATGGGCAAGTATAAGTTGCTTTATTGCCTTTCTTGTTACGGCACAATTGTGCACCGCGATGCGAACAGGCATTTATCATGGCATTCAGTTCACCTTGACGGTTACGTGCAATGATGATCGGCTGACGACCAATATAAGTAGTATAGAAGTCGTTATTGTTTGGAATCTGGCTTTCATGTGCTAGATAAACCCAGTTACCTTCAAAGATGTATTTCATCTCAAGGTCAAACAGGGCCTGGTCTGTAAATACTGAACGGTGTAGTTTAAATTCACCAGATTCATAATCATCAACCAGTAATTCGTCAATGCGGTCTAAATGGCTGGTGTTAATTACGGGAATACGAGGCATGTCCTTTCTCCGACTTTCCAAGGGGGAAGTCAGCGGGATATATCTCAAGGCATATCCCGCTTCTTAATGTATTAAGCGCTAGCGCGGCGACGATCAACTTCAGTAGAAGGTACGTTTTGTTTCTCTTTCACAAGTTCAATATCAAATTGAATGTGTTTGAAAGGACCGTTTAGACCACGTTTTGCAATTTCAGCTTCATCAGTCACGTCAACCGCAGTTGCAACCAAGCCTTCACGAGTCGCGAATGCAAAGTCATCCCACAGGTATTGGTCGCCTTCAATGTTGAATTGAGTAGTCAGTTTGCGGTAACCCGGTGCAGATACGAAGTAATGTACGTGCGATGGACGGTTACCGTGACGGCCTAATTTGTCCAGTACAAACTGGGTGGTACCTTCTGGAGGGCAGCCATAACCCACTGGCATTGTAGTCAATGCAGTATATTGACCATCGGCAGCGGTAATGATGCTGCGACGCAAGTTAAAGTCAGACTGTGACTTGTCAAAGAATGAGTAGTTACCCAGGCTGTTTGCATGCCAGATTTCAACTTTGGCACCTTCAACACGGTTGCCGTCAGTATCCGTCACTGTACCTTCAATGATCAGCGTCGGGATTTTGCCTTCTTCAGAACCATCATCCATACGCGCAAAGCTTACAGTTTCAGGTGCGCCAGCGACATAAAGTGGACCTTCAATCGTACGTGGCGTACCGCCAGTAATACCTGCTTTAGCATCTGCTTCATCAGCACGTAAGTCTAGGTAATGCTCCAGACCCAAACCTGCAGCCAATAAACCTAATTCGTTCGCTTGACCGGCATCAGTAAAGTATTCCAGGCCTTTCCACAGTTCTGACTGGGAAATATCAAGATCTTCGATAGCCTGGAAAAGGTCGCCCAATAAACGCACAACAACTTGTTGTACACGTTCATCTACAGGACCTGTCGCTGTATCAACGTTCATTTGCTTAACTAATGCATCAATTTCTTGGCGATTCATACTATTGCTCCTAAAGTATGTCTTTCATCTTTTAGTGGCGCACTTTTTTAGCTTTCATTGGCTGGCTAAATCTGGCTGGCCACAATCCTTGTTGAGGTACCCTCTGTTTTCGATTCGGAAGGGGAATCCGGTGACTCCCAATCCGCTCATTTAATCAACTGTCGTCATCTCGAACTGAAGATGGGTGACGGTTTAATGCCATCACTTCAATATTCATATAAGGATAGAGCGGCAAGCCTTGTAACAGGTTGTGCAACTCTTCATTGCTTTCAACATCAAAAATACTGATGTTTGAGTACTGGCCCGTGATGCGCCAGATATGACGCCATTTGCCTTGACGCTGCAATTCCTGCGAATAGGCTTTTTCAACAGCCTTAATTTCGTTTGCCTGTTCAACTGGCAGGTCACGTGGAATGTTTACATCCATACGTACGTGGAAAAGCATGGGTTTCTCCTGATTACTGACGACGCAAGTTGTCAATCTTGTTTTCATCCAACTCAATCCCCAGACCTGGTCCTTTCGGAATCTCAAGTTCAAAGTTTTGATAGTTGAGTGGGGTTTTTAAAATATCTTCAGTCAGCAGCAAAGGACCAAACAGCTCGGTACCGAACGCCAGACTTTCAAAAGTAGAGAACACATGTGCCGAAGCAATCGTGCCCACCGGGCCTTCCAGCATTGTGCCGCCGTACAGGTCA
Organism: Acinetobacter sp. NPDC052428; assembly: GCF_044547685.1. GTDB lineage: Bacteria > Pseudomonadota > Gammaproteobacteria > Pseudomonadales > Moraxellaceae > Acinetobacter > Acinetobacter lwoffii_G. Next base: position 20,051 of record NZ_JBIUAT010000031.1, on the reverse strand, counting down.
ATACCTGCAAGTTTGGCAATCTTGCCTACTTCACAACCTTCAATCAGACCACCTGACTGGGCAACTTTGACTGCAAAAACAGATGAACCGTTTTGTTTGGCAATCTCATACGCTGAGTGCGGGCCCATTAACGATTCGTCTGCCATGATGGCAACATCAAAACGTCGGGTCAGACGGCGCATGGCATCCAGGTTATCAATTGCACATGGCTGTTCGATCAGATCAACACCGCCATCTTGCAATAACTGAATGCCTTTAATCGCTTCCAGTTCTGACCAAGCACGGTTCACATCCACACGGATCGAAACGTCTTTGCCTAAGGCTTTCTTAATTGCCAGCACATGTTCAACATCTTCTTCTACCGGACGAGAACCGATTTTCAGTTTGAAAATCTTGTGACGTTTTGCCGCAACCATTTTCTCTGCTTCAGCAATATCTTTTTCGGTATTGCCAGAAGCCAATACCCAAAGAACTGGAATACTGTCACGTAAGCGGCCACCGAGGATTTCGCTTAATGGCAAACCTAAACGTTGTGCCTGAATATCTAAAAGTGCAGTCTGAATCGCACATTTGGCAAAACGGTTACCATTAATATTCTTTTTAATTGCTTGTAATGTCTGTGCAACATTTAAACCTGATAATGTTTTTAAAAGAGGCGCAAAATAAGTTTCAATATTAACTTTTACGCTTTCCGGGCTTTCATCACCATAACCTAAGCCACCGATAGTTGTTGCTTCACCCCAACCGATGTAACCATCTTCAGTGGTGATTTTGACCAATACCAGGGTCTGGGTTTGCATCGTCGCCACTGCCATCTTGTGAGGGCGAATGGTTGGGATTTCTACCAGCAAGGTTTCAACTGACTTATACATAATACGGGTTCACATTCTTGCTTTAATGCTTTGACTTGATATACCTTAAAAGAATAATGTTGATTGGTCTAAGATCGATTTAGCATTTTTTTATACTTTAAAGGTATTCAAAGCCATGGAACTCAGACATTTGCGTTACTTCGTTGCCGTCGTCGAAGAACAAAGTTTTACCAAAGCGGCAGAAAAACTGTTTATTGCTCAACCACCTTTGAGCCGACAGATCCAAAATCTAGAGCAAGAGCTCGATATTCAGCTATTTGAGCGTGGTAGCCGCCCGCTAAAAACCACCGAAGCCGGTCAATTTTTCTATCAGCACGCTGTTAAACTTTTGTCTAATGCTGAAGAAATAAAATCGATGACCAAACGGATTGGCATTGCTGATCGCACCATAACCATCGGTTTTGTTGGCTCTTTATTGTTTGGTTTGCTGTCACGGATTTTATTTTTATTTAAGCAGCAGCATCCTTATCTCAAAATCGAGATGATGGAAATGAATACTTATGAACAGATTCAGGCGCTGAAAGAAGGAAGAATTGATGTCGGTTTTGGCCGTTTAAGAATCTCGGATCCTGCGATAAAACGTGTGTTATTGCGTGAAGAACGCCTAGTAGTGGCGGCTCATTCAAGTCATGTACTGGCTCATCGTGAAAATATACATTTATCTGAACTGGTCGATCAGCATCTGTTTTTATATCCGAATACTGGAAAGGCAAATTTTTCGACCCAGGTTCGTGGCATATTTTCCGAGTATGGTCTGGAACCGAAAAATATCCGGATTGTCCGTGAGTTACAGCTGGCACTGGGCTTTGTCGCTGCCGGAGAAGGCGTCTGCATCGTACCAGAAAGTGCGCAAAACATTAAATTAGCCCATCTCAACTTTGTACCTCTAGCAGATGCTTTTGCAGTGAGTCCTGTCTTTATGGCCATGCGCAATATGGATGAAAGCGAATACATCCGTTACCTGTTTGATGCGGTATATCAAGTCTATGATCTTGAAGCACTAAAATACGACCGATCGGTATTTTAATCGCTAAAAATTGTGTGAATGATATAGCACCAAAACCTATGAGGACGTGATAAAAACAACCTGTTTTAGAAAACTCCATGATTGAATAATATATTTATTAATTAATTGAATAGTTTAATTTTACCCAGACCTTATAGGTATAAAGCCATGCCTATTCAGTTTTAGACATTTTTTCCTATTTTCTGCATTGTGAGCAGCATAAGTTGAACTTCACAATTAGGAGGTGGAGATGTCTACAAATAAAGTGAATATAAATACGCTGATTGATGAAGCGAAATTCACACCCTTTCATTGGGGAGTATTGATCTGGTGTTTGCTGATCATTATTTTTGACGGTTATGACCTGGTCATCTATGGGGTGGCGTTGCCGCTGCTGATGCAAGAATGGTCGTTAAGTGCAGTGCAAGCGGGAATGCTGGCCAGTACTGCCTTATTCGGGATGATGTTTGGTGCCATGACCTTCGGAACTCTATCCGACAAGTTAGGCCGTAAAAAAACCATCATGATCTGTGTGGCTATTTTTAGTGGATTTACCTTTATCGGTGCCTTTGCCACATCACCAGTTGAATTCGGAATTTTACGTTTCCTGGCTGGCCTTGGAATTGGCGGTGTCATGCCTAACGTCGTGGCATTGATGACCGAATATGCGCCTAAACGTATCCGCAGTACGCTGGTTGCCCTGATGTTTAGTGGTTATGCCATTGGCGGGATGACTTCTGCGCTACTCGGTGCATGGTTGGTGCCACAATTTGGTTGGAAAATCATGTTCCTGCTTGCCGGCGTTCCATTGCTCATCTTGCCGATTCTCTGGAAATATCTGCCAGAATCCCTGATGTACCTGACCAACAAGCAACAGACGGCTCAAGCACACACTATTATTCAAAAGATCTCTCCGACACAGGTCATCACCAGTGACACCCAATTTGTACTGAATGAAGTGCAAAAAGGGGATGAGGCACCATTAAAAGCACTCTTTCAACAAGGCCGTAGCTTCAGTACCTTTATGTTCTGGCTGGCATTCTTTATGTGCCTGTTGATGGTCTACGCCTTGGGTAGCTGGTTGCCAAAACTGATGATTCAGGCAGGTTACTCGCTGGGTGCAAGTATGATTTTCCTGTTCGCCCTGAATATTGGCGGAATGGTAGGTGCCATTGGTGGTGGATATCTTGCAGATAAATTCCATATCAAAAAAGTGCTGACCATCATGTTCTTATGTGGTGCCATTGCATTGATTCTGCTTGGCTTTAACAGTCCGCAATTCGTGCTGTATACCTTGATTGCTGTGGCAGGTGCTGCAACGATTGGCTCACAAATTCTGCTCTATACCTTTGTGGCGCAATATTATCCATCGACGGTACGTTCTACCGGTATGGGCTGGGCATCAGGTATTGGACGTATTGGTGCGATTGTTGGACCGGTACTCACTGGTGCTTTATTAACCATGAATTTACCGCATCAAATGAACTTCTTTGCAATTGCGATTCCTGGCGTAATCGCTGCGCTGGCAATTTTCCTAGTGAACTTAAAAACTTCCGTAGATGGCCAAGCCCTTGCAACACCTGATGTGAAGCCGAATCCATTGGCAAAAGAAGCGACACATTAAGTTAGATTTCAATCAATAAAGATAATATTCCCAATGATATAGATCGCCATCGTAACGGGTGGTGATCTGTTGCTAGAATCGAAACGCATAATAAAAAGCGAGTTTAGGATGAACACGACACAATTATTTAATCAACCAACAATCACATTCAAGCGCACAGTTCTGATGAGCATGATGGCAATGAGTTTAGGGGGCATCAGCTTGTCGACTCAAGCACAAACCTCAGCTCAGTCGAATCAGCAGGAAATTGAACAATTGCGCCAAGAAGTTCAGGCCTTACGCGCACTGGTTGAGCAACAGCAAAGACAGACGGCTGTGGTCACTGCACATGTTGCAGCGACACCCGCTCCAGCAAGCAAACCTGTCATGAAAATTGCCAGTGGTGCTGAATTTAATCTTTATGGGAATATTCGTGCCGATGCCTCTTATCAAGTAGAAGGCGGTGCTACCGATTGGCCATTCAATCAGATCAATAGCGTGGCTCTTGAGGGTAATAATGAAAATAGTGATCGTTTTAGATCGACTTTATCAGCAACACGTTTAGGGATGGATTTTAAAGCACCTGTTGCTGCTGGGGATAAAGCTTTAAGCGGTAAACTTGAAGTAGATTTTCTGGGCGGCGCAAGCTTTGATAACTTGCGTATCCGTCATGCTTATATCAGCTATGCCAACTGGCTGATCGGTCAAACCTGGTCAAACTTTGCGGTGCCAGATTATATCCCGGAAACTGTAGATGCTTTGGTTTATACCGGTGGTTCAATTAAACGAACGCCACAGGTTCGTTATACCAGCACAATCAGTCCTGAAACCAATCTGGTATTTGCGGTAGAAGATCCAAAAGACAAAACAGTTACTCAACGTTTACCTGCTTTAACGGCACGTTTAAATCATAAGTTAGCTGATAATATTACAGTTAGTGCACGTGCCATGGGCCATGAAAAGCGTATCAATGAAGATGAAAAAATGGCATGGGGTACAGGTTTAGGGGTCAAATATGATGTTGTACCTGGTACAACGCTCAAAGCTGATTACTATCATGTGAAGGGCGATAGTAGTTTTGTAACATTTGCAAATACCGGTGTAGCAGTAACAGCCCTTAAAGATAAAGCGATTACTACAGATAGCCAAATCGCGGGACAAAGTGAATTTGATTCCATTATCGTGGGTGTAACCCAGCAGTTTAATGATAAATTGCGCGGTACATTAGGTTATGGCTATATGAATTTTGATCAAGATAATGAATATCTCGCTGCTGTGAATCCAACTACAATTAATAAAGACCTATGGCAAACCTGGGCTAACGTGTTCTATAGCCCAACCAAGCCTTTAAGTTTTGGTCTGGAATATGTCTATGGTGAACGTGAGGCAGTAGTTGCAGCGCCAAATGGCAGCACTAAAGGTGAAGACAATCGTATTAATGCGGTTGCTATTTACAACTTCTAAGACTTCTTTCAATGAGAGAGTCTGATCTGTAACAGAAGCGTGGATGAATTAATCCGCGCTTTTGCTCTTTTGAAGAATGGTTTCTGCCAGCAGATTGACTGCATTTTCGATCTTGGCTGTCCATTCAAACGAACAATTCAGGCGAATATAATGCTGGCTGGTAGGTTCCGGCTTAAACAGCAGTGCAGGGGCAATTGAAATATGATGCTGAAGCAATTGTTCATAGAGCTGCTGGGCATCGACTTCTTTAGGCAATTCAATCCAGAGAAAATAACCACTGGAATAATAGTAAATTTCACAGATGCTTCCCAAACGTGCTTTAAGCTCCTGATAAAATTTCTTTTTATATTTTTCCAGATGCTGCCTTAAATGCCGCAAATGTTTTTCATATTGATGATGTGAAATAAACTCGACCAGCGCATTTTGAAGTAAGGGACTGACCGTTAAAGTGCTCATGAGCTGTAAGTGCTGAATGGCATCGGAAAATGGACCAGCATACACCCAGCCGACGCGGGCGCCCATCCCCAGCGTTTTCGAAAATGAGGCACAGTGCAGCACCATTTGATGCCGATCAAAATATTTAACCGGTAGCGGTTTGGATGAGCCATAATTTAATTCCTGATAAACATCATCTTCGATTAAATACACCTGATATTCATACAAGAGTTCCGCAATTCTCCGTTTGATTTCAGAACTGACGGTAAAACCAATCGGATTATGAGCATTCAGCATCAGCCAGCACACCTTGATCGGATACTGTTTTAAAGCCTGTTCAAATGATTCCAGATCAAAGCCAAACTGTGGATATTCCGGGATGGTAATGACCTGCAACCCCAGACGCTCGGCTGCCTGCCAGGCACCATAAAATATGGTTTGCTGTAGCAGGATAAAATCACCGGGTTGGGTTAAGGCCTGTAAGGACAGATTCAGTGCTTCTAGTGCACCAGATGTAATGACAATGTCATCCGGATTGCAGGTAATCCCTTGCAATTGATAACGGTTGGCAATCAGTTGCCGCAAGTCCTGATTACCAGGCGGCATATGGTTCTGATTGTTATAACTGCTTTTTCTTTTGGCCTGCTGCGCCAGAATCTGCATAAATTTGGCGTTATATAACAGCTCTGCATTGGGAAAGGCAGAACCAAAAGGCACAATTTCGGCTGACTGAGTCGATTTTAAATAATTAAATACCACCGAATTGATTTGAATTTTAGGATTTAAACCAATCTGTACGAACTGTTTGCTATTGAGCAGCGCTTGAGTGTGTTCTGCAACGTAATAGCCTGATTTGTCTTTGGCATAAACCAGCCCTTGCGCTTCAAGTTCCTGATAAGCATTGAGTACCGTCATCAGGCTATAACCAGATAATTGGGTCTGTTCGCGAAGTGAAGGCAATTTTTCATGTGCCTTCCATATGCCGTTTTCAATCATCTGACGAATATTCTGTGCCAGTTTTTCAGACTTATACATACACTTACTTGAACTAAAACTGTTCTAATTATTTTGATTTATAGCATATTTTAAGATACTCAATATAACAAAAGGGAGGAATAGGATTGTTGTCATTCTATTTTTTAAGCTTGGGTCTTGATGCACGACAATTAAAGTGCAAATCAGGTCTCATATTTTCTGTGGAAATTTTATCTCTACATAAATTGTATTCCTATTTTTATACGCCTCAGTCACTTGGCTTAATTTGTCACAATTCGATACTTACAAAGTTAGATTTCCTTGCTAAATTCGATCCACATGATGATAAAAAGTAAGTTGCGGTCTAAGACCGAGCTATCATGCAACTATAACAATGATATGAAAATACGGACCAATAACAAGCACAAAGGAGTGGAGAATGCTCGGAAATATGATGTTTCAGCCTTTACTGATCAGCAGCATGATTGAACATGCAGGACGCTATCATGCCGATACCGAGGTAATTTCCAAAAATACCGATACCAGTATTACAGTGACCAATTGGGGAGAAATTCATCAAAACTCGAAACGTTTTGCCAATGCATTACAACAACTCGGCTTGGTGCAAGGAGATCGGGTCGCGACTATTGCCTGGAATAATCATCGCCATTTAGAGTCTTGGTATGCCATTTCTGGCAGCGGCCTGGTCTGTCATACCATTAATCCGCGATTATTTCCAGAACAGCTGATTTTTATTATTAATGATGCTGCGGATCGCGTGGTGCTGTTTGATAAAACATTTGTCCCTTTAATTAAAGCCGTGAAAGCGCTGTTGACCTCGGTTGAGCATTTTATCTGTCTGGATGCGGCTGATCCGGCAGTCAGAGAAGCGATTCCAGAAGTACAATTTTATGATGATCTGCTTGCCGGCCAAAATGCAGAATTTGAGTGGCCAACACTTGATGAAAACTCGGCAAGCTCTCTGTGTTATACCTCAGGAACTACGGGCAATCCCAAAGGTGTGCTGTTTAGCCATCGCTCTACAGTATTACATAGCTATGCCATCATTTTACCTGACTCCTTAAATGTCTCAGCTGCCGATATTATGTTGCCTGTGGTGCCAATGTTCCATGTAAATGCGTGGGGCACACCGTATGCCGCTGCAATGGTGGGATGCACTCTGGTTCTTCCTGGACCGGGTCTGGATGGCTCCAGTCTGGTCAACCTGATTGATACTTATCAGGTTTCTGTAGCACTTGGCGTACCGACCATCTGGCAGGGGTTGATTGCAGCCGCAAACCAGTCAGGTTCCAAACTGGAAAGCCTAAAACGGAATGTAGTGGGCGGATCGGCATGCCCACCGGCCATGCTAAGAGCTTTCAAAGAACAGTTTAATTGTGAAACGATCCATGCCTGGGGCATGACGGAAATCAGTCCACTGGGTACAGCGAATCAGCTCAAGACCAAACATTTGCATCTGTCTGATGAAGAAAAATTACAGATTCGCCTGTCCCAAGGCCGTCCGCCATTCGGGGTTAACCTACGTTTGACTGATGCAGAAAAAGGGACGCATGAAATTGAACGTGATGGACAGACCACAGGAAATTTACAGGTCAAAGGGCATTGGGTCATCAGCCATTATTTTGGCAAGGAAGAATCAGCTTTGACTGCAGATGGCTGGTTTGATACCGGCGATATTGCTACGCTGGATCAGGATGGCTTTATGAAACTCAGTGACCGTTCTAAAGATCTAATCAAGTCTGGCGGAGAATGGATTTCATCGGTGGAGCTGGAAAATATTGCCATGGGACATCCGGAAATTGCGATGGCTGCAGTAATTGCCGCCCAGCATCCTAAATGGGATGAGCGCCCGGTATTGATTGCCATTAAAAAACCGGACAGCCAGCTAAGTGAAACTGATTTGCTGGATTATTATGCGGACAAGGTAGCCAAATGGCAGATTCCAGACCGAGTCGTATTTGTTGAGGCAATCCCACTGAGTGGTACTGGTAAAATGCTGAAAAAGGATCTACGTGAATTATATGGGACTATTCTTTTGGAGCAGGCAGCAGGTTAACGCGTCATTTAATCTGAAAATCCCAACATGAAGTTAAAAAACTGATCTCGAATAGAGGTCAGTTTTTTTATGTACAGGCTAAGCAGTGTTATCAGTTTAAAAATGCTTTTTCTCAATCCATATCGCCTTGATTGCTACTTTTAGACGATATTGTCCGACAAAAAGTCATATTATATGGCTTAGGCACATAATTTGACCTGTATTGACATGGTCTGAATGTGAGAATTCTTTATCCTGAGCAATATAATAATTAGACAGTTGTACATTAATGAAACTGTCTGCGGATAAGGGGATAAAAATGACAAGCATGCCAACCTATCAGCCGCATTGGATCCGGGAAGATTTCATTGATTTTATTGGTGAAAAAATCCATCCAACTTGGGCAATCAAAAAAGTTAAGGCTGCCGTTATGGGCATTCAAGCCATCAGCCCTGACTTTTTCAAGATTCACTTACGTCCAAATCATAATTTTAAAGCCAAGTCATTTCAGGCCGGCCAGAATATTGCAGTGACTGTCGGACTGGATGGCGTACGTCATCAGCGACATTATTCTGTGGTGACGGTATTGAAAAATGGTGATCTGATCATTGCGGTTAAACAGCAGGGCAAAGTGTCACGTGCCTTAAGCCTGATGCAAATTGGTGCCGTGATCGAAATATCACAGCCGCAAGGCGAGTTCACATTGCAAAAATCCACGCAGCCGATTTTATTCCTGGCTTCAGGCAGTGGGATTACGGCCATTTATTCCTTGCTGCAAAAAGCAGTGATCCAGTCTCTGGAACAGATCGACCTGATCTATTTCACTCGAGATGATGCCTTTCATGCTGAACTGAAAACCTTGGCTCTCATGCATCCAAACTTGAAATATCACCATTTCAATACTGTGGAACACCAGCAGCATCTGACGCAGAGCTTATTGCAAAAGCTGGTGCCAGACTTTGCAGAACGAAAAATTTATGCTTGTGGCTCCGCCGGGATGATGAAAGCTGCACTGAAAATCGTTGATAAACTGGAATTGAAATCCAATTTTCATTCGGAATATTTCCAGATTGTGGTCGATGAAAAAATTAAAGCACAGCCGGTACAGTTTTTAAGATCGCAGCGAGAGTTTCAAGCGCAGTCCAATTTACTGGAAAGTGCTGAAAAATCTGGTTTGCGACCAGCGCATGGCTGCCGGATGGGCATCTGCAACACCTGTTCCTGTACCAAGGTCAGTGGTTCGGTACGGAATGTCCTGACCGGTGAAATTGATCATGGCAATAATACCCAGATCAAACTGTGCATTTCTCAGGCAGTGAGTCCTGTGGTGATTAATTTATAAACCATTGATAAGCCATTAATTAAACTATAAGAAGGTGCTCCCATGAATATGCAAATTGATTTTAAACGACATAGCAAAAGCCAATTTCTTAGCCCTGAACAGATTGAGGAATTCGGTGCCAAGGTCGATGCAATCCGCCGCGAGGTCATGGATGATCTGGGGGAAAAAGACGCCGAATATATTTATAAAATTCGAAACTTTGTCCGCTATAGCGAAATTGCCTCACGTGGCATGCTGATGTTTGCCGGCTGGTTGCCACCGGTATGGCTGGCAGGGACAGGTCTGCTCGGTCTTTCCAAAATCGTGGAAAATATGGAACTCGGCCACAATGTCATGCATGGCCAGTTCGACTGGATGAATGATCCGAGTCTGAACGGTGCGACCTATGACTGGGATACGATTTCAACCGGCGATGACTGGAAATACACGCACAACTATATTCACCATACTTATACCAATATTGTCGGAATGGATCATGATGTCGGTTATGGGCTGATTCGAGTTAGTGAATCACAAAAATGGGAACCACGTTTTCTGTTCAATATTCCATTGGGCATTCAGTTAATGGTGTTTTTCGAATGGTATGTTGGCCTGCAACGTTTGCATCTGGAAGATGTGATTGCCTATAAAACCAAAACCTGGAAAGAAGTCTGGGAAGAAGCAGCACCTTTGCGCCAGAAGATGCGTCGTCAGGTGTTAAAAGATTATGTGTTTTTCCCGATTATTGCAGGGCAAAATGCCATTCCGGTATTTACCGGAAATGCGGTGGCTAATGTGATTCGCAGTCTATGGGCTTCTGCCGTCATTTTTAACGGTCATTTCACTGAAGATGCTGAAACCTTTGAGATGGACAATACCGACAATGAAACCCGTGCCGAGTGGTATTTACGCCAGATTCGTGGTTCGAGCAATTTTAGTGGAACAACTTGGCTACATATCTTGAGTGGTAATTTGAGTCATCAGATTGAGCATCATCTATTCCCGGACATGCCCGCCAATCGCTATGCGCAGGTTGCGCCAAAAATCAAAGCGCTCTGTGCAGAATATGGTATTCACTATAACGAAGCCAGCTTCATGAAACAGTTTTCTACAGTGTGGGTAGGTCTGGCTAAATGTTCTCTACCGAATCACTGGACTGAGCAGGTGGTTGAAAAAACCCATGCTGCCAAATCTGTATTCAACTACTTTAAAGCGAAACTATTGTCATAATTTTTAAGCTTTACTTATTCACCATTTTGGTACTCCTCAATAGATTTGGATGGTCTATTGAGGAATTTTTTTTTGACCTTTATCAGATTCAATATCATTAAAATCCTCCTGTTTATGAATAAAATATGGATACAGATTTCAAAAAATGACGAAAGCAAAACAGATCCAGTACTGCTGAAACGCTTTGCCTACAACAACCTGCTTCAGCCCTAAGGGCTTCTCTCTATAATTGCCGCGTCGTTACACTTAAGGTCTCAGTTTTGAAACATCTTAAATATTTTTCAGCAATTCCATTATTAGTACTTTTAACTGCTTGTAACACCACTGAAGCACCCGCACCAGATTATCAGGGCAACTGGAAAAACACCGTGGAAAATCCAAAACTTGAAAATATTCTGGTTATTTCAAAAAATGGTGAAAATTATCTGATTACCAATACGATCAAAGATAAGGAAACCGGTAAAACCGAGAAAAAGAATCCAATGCCCGCTGCAGTGAACGAAAATGGCATGCTTCAGTTGAACGCAGGTGCAGGTATGGTCGATTTTGCAATCGATGAGAAAACCGGAAATCTGGTTGGTTCAGGCTCAATCTATAAAAAAGCCAAATAGTCAGCAAGATTTTTAAGCCACAAATAGTATTCAAGATGTCATGAACAAGGATGCTTCATGGCATCTTTTTTAGTGGGTGTTTTTACTGAATAAAACTTAATAATTCAGCAAAATTCTCGACATAATAATTTGCTTTGGCTTTGATCAAATCTATTTCATGAGCGGAGTGCTGATCATAAATTGTCACCACCTCGATGCCCGCATGATTTGCTGCTTCTACACCGACTAACGAGTCTTCAATAATTAGACATTCCTCAGGTCGAAGGTTAAAGGCTTGCAAAACATTCAGATAAACTTCGGGATGCGGCTTAATATTCTGGACATTTTCACGTGTGAGAATCAAGGCAAAATCATCCTCAAAGCTGATTTTAGAATTAATATTTCGATTGTTATCCTGATAGCGCTGTACATTGAATAAACTGGTGGTGGTGGTCAAAGCCAGAGATATCTGTTGCTGTTTTAAAGCCTGAATCAGGAGGTCTGCCTGAGGTTTTAACTCGACGATATGATCCAGAAAATGTCGGGAAATTGTATAACGACGATTTTTTACTTCTTCTTTAACTGGTTCAAAATCGTATTGTTCTTTTAAAAATCCACAATATTCCAGATAAGGATCTGGCCTATGTCTCAAGGCGGTAAGTTGAAGATCGCGTTGTTGCTGAATCTCATATAAATCGACTTTTCTGTTAGAGAGCTCATCAATCAGGGCTGCATCGACCTGATTCCAGATGCCTACAGAATCAATCAACGTACCATCCAGATCAAAACAGACCAGCTTTTTTCCCTGAAACATATAAGATTTCTCTGTATTTTTACCATTTATTCGGTGGGGCTGAGTATATCGCATACGATTTAAATGTTTAACTGGCCTGAGCAAACCGGACTGGAAATTTTGCGCTGAGGTACTTTTAATGAATTTATTCATCTGGCAAAAGTATTTTTTACGGAAAATTACAGTGAGTTTAATCCTGAAAATAGTGGCAAAGTGTTATATTTTAATCTGACCCTAAATGAACTTATGCGGATGAAAGGCCTGTCCGAATGATGAGAAAGTTAAAGGAACTGTATTTCTGTGTTTGAACTTGACTGTAAATTGCTCAGTATTTTTTATTATGTCTATAAATTTAAAAACGTATCTCAGGCAGCCGATCATTTAGACATGAGCCAGCCAGCGGTGAGCAATCTGCTGAATAAAATTCGCCAGCATTATGGTGATCCTTTATTTTTACGTATTGGCAATGAAATGCTGCCGACAGACCTGTCCAAACAGCTCTTTCCCTTGGTCAGCGAAGCACTGAGCAAAGTTGAAGCAATCAATAATTTTACGATCAATTTTGATCAGGTCACTTCACAGCAGCGCTTTACACTGGCGATGACCGATGTATCGCATCTGGTGTTATTGCCAAAAATTTCACAGTATCTGAAGCAGCACGCATCCCATATCCGCCTGAATGTGCGTCCGATTACCTCTGAAACCAGCTATCAGATGGCCAATGGTGAGATTGATCTGGCTTTGGGCTTCTTGCCCAATCTGGAGAATGGCTTTTATCAGCAGAAACTGTTTGAGCAATATTATGTGGTGATCGCGGCGAAAGACCATCCGCGATTAACGGGTGACAGCATTACGACCGAAGAGTATTTACGTGAAACCCATATTGATATTGATGCCGGGATGGGGCATTACCATATTGAAAATGAATTGCTGAATCTGGAACTCAAGCGTGACATTCTCATGCGTCTTCCAAGTTATCTGGGAGTCGGACTGGTGGTACAAGAAACCGATGCGATTGCGACCGTGCCTTATTATTTGAGTGAAGTTTTATTATCACGTGGCAATCTCAAGATTTTTGAGGCACCAATTGCTTTCCCGACCTATTCTGTAAAGCAGTACTGGCATATGTCCTGTCATCATAAAACCAGCCATCAATGGCTACGTAATATGCTACATGAGATTTTAAGTAAATAAATGTGCAGCTTATAAAGCTTGATGAAGTCTTCATCTCTAGATTTTAAAACTCCCGGTTCAAGCCGGGATTTTTTTATTTTGGTACATCTTGATGCCTTTTTCAGAGCCTTGCACCTGAATTGATCAGTTCCAACTCAAAAAAGTATTACCAAACGGAAAAATAGTATTACTCATTTGGCACAGCCTTTGCATTAACTCTGTTATAGACAAAGTGATCTAGGGTTCCGGCAGTTATTTTTTTAAGACTGCGTCTGCGACCGAGAGTTCACGGCTAGGTTTGTTAAAACCAAAGCTACACGGAGGGATAAAAGCCCGGGAGGTAAACCGTACAAGTTTGATGCAGAGGCTGTTATGAGCACAACTACTTATCACGAAGATTCCGCACTGTGGACTGAACTTTTACCGGGTGGCCATCACTGGTCTGCACGCATTCAGCGTGGCGCAGTTTTACAACTCAAATCCTTGGGCGCAAATGCCAATGTTTCACTGTTTTGTGTGAATAGCGAAGACAAGCTTGAAGCCTATAACATGCCAGACAGCCTTAAAGGTCAACACACTGCATTTTTAAGCACAGGGAATATTTTAGCGTCTGATTTAGGACGTGCGATGGTGTCAATAGTCAAAGATGATCATGGTTGGAATGATGCCTTTTGTGCACCAAGTACCGCACCGCAAATTGAAGCACAGTTTGGCACGAAGACCTTCCAGGATGCTCGCAACGACATGTACCGTAATAGCAAAGACAGTTTACTTTTAGAGATGACCAAGTTTGGTTTATCGGCTACGGACTTAAGCAATACTTTAAACCTCTTCTCAAAAGTGCAACCGGATGACAACGGCAACTTATCTTATGTCGTATCTGACAATACTGACCAAGTGATTGAACTTCGATTTGAAATGGATTGTTTGGTGTTTTTATCCAGCGCACCGCATGCCTTAGACAATTCTACCGAATATGCACCTGCCGATATTCAATTATCTTTATTTCAGGCTTTACCTTTAGGCGAGACCGATGTCTGCCGTGATTCATGCCCGCAAAATCAGCGTGCGTTCCAAAATAATAACCGCTACTACGCTTTAACTGCTTAAGGGGAATAATCATGACTGCATTAGTAAACCCAACACAAAATCAGGAAAAATCTGTGTTAAGTGAAGTATGTCCTGCCGGGGAAGCGTGGATGTGTGAAGTCAAAAAAGGTCAGTATTTCCGTATTGTGGACCTTGAAGGCAACCAAGCGGTGGATACTTTATTTATTTCTGCACATAACCCTGAAGAGCGTTATAGCGCAACCGATACTTTGGCGATGAACCGTCAAATTTATCTCGAAAAAGGCACAACTCTATACACCAACTTTGGCAATAAAATTGCCACTATCAATGATGACAACTGCGGTCGCCACGACACTTTAGGCGGTGCATGTTCTTGCGAAAGTAATACTGTTCGTTATGCCCATGACAAATACCCAATGCACAGTTGCCGTAACAATTTCATGATTGCGCTGTCGCAACATCCGATTGCGAAAAAGCATGGCTTAAATGTACGCCACATTGGTCCAAACATTAACTTCTTTATGAATGTACCTGTCACTTCAGAGGGGCATCTGAAATTTGATGACGGTATTTCTGCACCGGGGAAATATGTGGAAATTAAAGCCGAGATGGATTTGATCGTGCTGATCTCAAATTGCCCGCAATTGAATAACCCATGTAATGCCTATAACCCAACTAAAATTCAACTCATTGTCCGCGAAGGCGAGGTATAAGAAAATGTTTAATAAAGTACTCATCGCCAACCGTGGTGCAATTGCCTGTCGTGTGATTCGTACCCTGAAAAAACTTGGTATCCAATCGGTTGCTGTCTATTCAGAAGCAGATCGTGATTCATTGCATGTGACTTTAGCGGATGAAGCTGTATTGATTGGTGATGCACCGGCAAGCCAAAGCTATTTAAATGTCAATAAAATCTTAGAAGTCGCAAAACAAACCGGTGCGCAAGCGATTCATCCGGGTTATGGCTTCCTGTCTGAAAATGCAGAATTCTGTAATCTATGTGAAGCGCAAGGCATTGTGTTCTTAGGACCAAATGCCGAGCAAATGAAAGCTTTTGGTTTAAAACACACTGCACGTGAATTGGCAATTCAAGCCAATGTACCATTACTTCCGGGTAGTCAATTACTCGCTGATGAAGCTGAAGCACTACTTGAAGCTGAACGTATTGGTTATCCAGTGATGCTGAAAAGTACCGCAGGTGGTGGCGGTATTGGTATGCGTTTGGTGTGGAATGCTGAAGAGCTGAAAGATGCCTACGCAACCGTGTCGTATTTAGCGCAAGCCAACTTTAAAGATGCAGGTTTATATCTCGAGAAATTTGTACAAAATGCCCGTCATATCGAAGTGCAAATTTTTGGTGATGGTAACGGTTTAGTTTTAGCTTTGGGTGAGCGTGATTGTTCGGTGCAACGTCGTAACCAAAAAGTGATTGAGGAAACACCTGCACCACATTTAAACGATGAACAACGTGCTTATATTCAAAATGTCGCGATTCAACTGATGCAATCGGTTAATTATCGCTCAGCAGGAACCGTTGAATTTGTGATGGATACCGACACGCAAGAATTCTATTTCTTGGAAGTGAATACCCGTCTACAAGTAGAACATGGTGTCACTGAGCAAGTCTTTGGTGTCGACCTTGTTGAATGGATGGTGACTCTAGGTAGTGGCGATTGGGTTGCACCTACATCAACTTTGGAGTCTCAAGGTCATTCGATCCAAGTCCGTCTTTATGCAGAAGACCCAATTAAAAACTTCCAACCAAGTGCAGGGCTTTTAACGCATGTTGAGTTTGATGCCAATGCGCGTAATGAAACATGGGTGGAAACAGGTTCAAACGTATCATCTTTCTATGACCCGATGATTGCCAAAATCATTGTGACAGCAGATGATCGTGACTCAGCGATTCAAGCCATGAAGGATACATTGGCTAAAACCCAAGTTGCAGGCATCGAAACCAACCTTGAATATTTACAAAACATTATCGACTGTGATGTGTTTAAAGCGGGTACGCAAACCACACGTTTCTTGAATACATTCGAATGGAAAACCCAAAAAATTGAAGTGTTACAAGCGGGCATTCAAACCGCCGTGCAAGATGTCACAGGTCGTTTGGGTTATTGGGATGTTGGTGTTCCGCCATCAGGTGCGATTGATCCGCTGTCTTTAAATGTTGCGAACCAACTTTTAGGCAATGCACCAAATACCGCAGGACTTGAATGTACGCTACAAGGGCCAAGCTTAAAATTCCATTGTGATAGCCAAATCGTGCTTGCAGGTGGTGATATGCCATCCACTTTGGATGGTGTCGCTGTGCCGATGTGGCAAACCGTGAATGTGCGTAAAGGTCAGGTGTTGAAATGTGGCAAGATCGCCACAGGTTGCCGTACCTACATCGGCATTAAAGGCGGTCTGAATGTGCCTGAATATTTAGGCTCACAAGCTACTTTCACTTTAGGTCAGTTTGGTGGGCATGCAGGGCGTAACTTATTGATTGGTGATATGCTTCCAATCACGGCATTTACATCCGATGAAGTCAAAGTACTTACGCCTGAACAAGTGCCGTCATTCAGCCATGAATGGGAAATTGCGGTGATGTATGGTCCTCACGGTGCGCCAGATTTCTTTACCAAAAACGATATTGATACTTTCTTTGCCAACGAGTTTGAAATTCACTTTAACTCAAGCCGTACCGGTATTCGTTTGATTGGACCAAAACCTGAATGGGCACGTCAGGACGGTGGCGAAGCGGGTCTACATCCGTCTAATATTCATGACAATGCATACGCAATTGGTGCGATTGATTTCACCGGTGATATGCCGATTATTCTCGGTCCAGATGGTCCAAGCCTTGGCGGTTTCGTATGTCCTGCAGTAGTGATTAATTCTGAACTATGGAAACTTGGTCAGCTGAAAGCAGGTGATAAGGTGAAATTTGTCCCTGTCAGCTATCATCAAGCGAAATTGCTGAATGAAAAATATCATGCGCAATTAGAAGCCACAGATACGCAAGATGTGGCATTTGATGAGTCGTTCTATCCTGAAATCAGCACGTTGAAATCTGCCATTTTAGATACCTTAAAAGGTCAAAATGGCACGCCTGATGTGGTGTATCGTCCTGCGGGCAATAACTATATGCTCGTTGAATATGGCGAGTTGGTTTTAGATTTAAACCTACGTTTCCGTATTCATGCGCTGATGCAATGGGTCAAAGATCAAAATATTCAAGGGATTATTGACCTGACACCGGGCATTCGTTCGCTACAAATCCATTTTGATTCGACCCAGCTCGATCAAATTGATTTATTGCGTCAGCTTCAAGTCGCAGAAGAACAATTGCCTGATGTGACTGAAATGCAAGTGCCATCTCGTACCGTGTATTTACCACTCGCGTGGGAGGATTCACAAACCCAACTCGCAACAGAACGTTATATGCAAACCGTGCGCCCAGATGCACCGTGGTGTCCAGACAATATCGAATTTATCCGTCGTATTAATGGTTTAAAAGACAAACAAGCTGTGAAAGATGTGGTGTATAACGCGAGTTATCTGGTCATGGGCTTGGGCGATGTGTATTTGGGTGCACCTGTGGCAACGCCACTTGATCCACGTCAGCGTTTAGTCACCACCAAATATAACCCTGCACGGACATGGACACCTGAAAATGCCGTGGGTATTGGCGGTGCGTATATGTGCGTGTACGGCATGGAAGGTCCGGGTGGTTATCAGTTTGTGGGTCGCACCTCACAAATGTGGTCACGCTACCGTAAAAACCCTGATTTTGAACAAGGTATGCCGTGGTTACTGCGCTTCTTTGACCAAATTAAGTTTTATGAAGTCTCTGAAGCTGAACTGATGCACATGCGTGAGGACTTTAAAGCAGGTCGTTTAAAACTTCGTATTGAAGGAGGTGTACTCAACCTCAAAGAATACAATGACTTCTTAACCGAAAACCAAGAATCTATTTCTGCCTTTAAAGCGGTACAACAAGCCAACTTTGATGCTGAACGCCGTCGTTGGCATGAAGCAGGACTTGCAGAATATGTCTCTGAAAGTCTAGATGCTGTGGATAATGGTGAGGGTGTTGAAATTCCAGATGGTGGTTGTGCGGTGGAATCGCATATGCCGGGTTCAATTTGGAAAATTGAATGTGCATCGGGTGATATTGTGGAAGAAGGTGCAACGCTTGCGGTGATTGAAGCAATGAAGATTGAGATTCCGATTGTTGCGCCTGAGCGTATGAAGGTTGAAGCGATTACTATTGAAAAAGGGCAAACGGTGAAAACGGGGCAGGTGTTGTTTACGTTGGCGCCAGTGGCTTAAAGAATCCTCCCTAACCCTCCTTTTTCAAAGGAGGGAATTTCCCCTCTTTATTCTTGCGCTATATATAGCTCAGGGTTAGGGGAGATTTAAGAATTACATTTTTCAATGTGCTTATAAATACGTTCACATAATTGTTTAGCTTTTGGTGTAAGTTCCCAATCAGGGTTTTCATCAAAATCTTTAATGATTTCACGACAAAAATCTAACTTGTATTTGATCGTACCTACACCTGTACCATCAGCAAATAAAGTTTGTTTGGTTTTAGATGATGGCTTCTTTAATTTAATATCCAAAAGCTTACCAATACCAACTTCCTTATGATCGAAATAATTTTCATCAGTAATATTATTAATTAAAGAAATATCATAGCTATCTTTTGTTTTAAATTTCATTCGATTAAATCTTTGAATAGCTACTCTAACTATAGAATTTTTAGGAAGGGTGTTTTCTGTTTCCTTACACTCTAAAATCAGATAATTATCTGTCTTTAACTCTTTTCTTAAAATCTGAACACGATCAGCTTTACCTTGAATATCGCCATCAGCTATTAGCAACATTTCACTTGCGACCGCTTTAGCACTAAGCCCTTTATCTTCTAATTGATCTGCGTAATCGTCGCTAAAGCACCAATGTACTAAATTACTCCCTGCATATTCTACAAATGTGTAGTGATAATTCGGCATAAAGCGACGGTACTTTTTATAAAGTTAGAGGTGGTCCCACTTGTTTGAACAACTAAAAGCTTATTTATAAGTGATATTCTGCTCTAGTTAAGCTACCTTATTTTGTTGTGGTAGCTGGTCATAGTAAAACTCATCTGGAGTCATTTTGTCCAGACTCGAATGAGGTCTTTTCAAATTATAAAACTCAAAATATGCACTCAATTGCTTTTTCGCATCGGTGACACTGCTATAAGCTTTGAGATACACCTCTTCATATTTAACGCTCCGCCATAATCGTTCAACCATCACATTATCAATCCATCGACCTTTACCATCCATACTGATTTGAATGCCATTTGATTTCAATACATCAATAAATGCATCACTGGTGAACTGACTGCCTTGGTCTGTATTAAATATTTCAGGTGATCCATATTTTTCAATTGCTTCATTTAAAGCCGAAATACAAAAATCCAC
>NZ_JBIUAT010000030.1:0-33483 GCF_044547685.1 Acinetobacter sp. NPDC052428 | reverse complement strand
ACCAGCTGCCTTAATCTCATTAAGTGTTACAGCTTCACTGCTTTGCTCTAGTGCCGAAAATGCATTTCTTGCTGTCAGTAATTCACGCTCTAGGGTATTAATACTATTGGTGCCAATGCTGCCAATACGTTCAATTTCTTTGGTACTGAGGCTTGCGCCGTCACCCATACTTTCAATGGCACGGGTAGCGGTCTGTGCTTCTCCCACTACGCCGGTTAGATCTACGGCGCTAAAGCGTTGTACCTGGTTAATAGCTGATTGGGTGGCACCATCCACGCCCTTCATGGCATTGATAGCGACACCCTGATAATAATTGAATGCACTAGATGCTTCGTTAATGGCATCTTGAATGCTTAAAACACGCTGCTTGGCAATCTCAATATCTTGCAAGGTGCCATCAGTGCTTTGTAGACGAACTAATTCAGCCTGAGCGGCTTTCAGCGCCAAATTTAGCTCATTGAGACCCTGCTCACCTGCACTAGACATTGCGCGAAGTTCACCGGCACTAATGGTCGACTTATCACCTAAGGCTTCAATCTCTTTTGCGGCAGAGAAGAATTTATTGCCTAGCATTTCTGCTAACTGAACAGCGTCACCTGGAATGGCACTACCAAGCTCAAATCCAGCTTTATTGGCTTTATTGGCTGTGTCCTGAAGCTCATTGCCTAAGCCATCAATCTTGCCGGCCGCCTGAATAGCTTGACCTTGCAGTTCGCCAGCTGCCTGAGACACCTCACCTAACTTGCCTTTCGCCTGATCAGCTTTCTTGTGGAGGTCATCTGGTACAATTTTACCGACTTCTTTGGCGGTCTCAGCTGATGTTGTTTTAAGTTTATCTGATTCTATTTTTATCGCATCAAAGAGGGCTTTTGCGGTTTTTTCAGACTGCTGGACATTAGACACGAAGCCTTTTGTATCAGCATCCATCACCAGTTTAAAAGTTAAATTTTTCCCACTCATACATAATCCTTACTTGGTTATCTCTTGGCCTGTCACAACAAAGAGCTACATGTCGAAATGACACTTTACATTCTACCAAATACAAGAGTAGACACCGAGTAAAACCTTTAATTTAAAAAGGCTTTTATAGTATTGAGTGGAAATTATTGTCTAAAAGGTTACATAACAAATGCGCCCCAATAGACATAAGGTTACATGGAGAAAACATGCCTTTAACACTTTGTTTTTAAAGCAAAGCGCAAAATTGCGTTCACCATGTGATCGTTTAAGCATGTCTTATTTAGGAGGAATGATTGGTCCTACATGGATTTTATCTAGCTGCTTAATGTAGGAGAGAAAGTCATCACGATCTATTAGATCCATCTGCCTAAAAGATGTTAGAGCGCCATGGATCATCCAATACCTTTTGTCTGCTCGTTCTGTATGACTCAATAGACCCACTAGGGCGGTTAATTCTGCATTAAGCCAATTCTGTATTTTGTTTTTAAGCACTATTTTGTTCCAGCTTGATCAGAAATGAATAGCCAATATTGTCATTGGTAGCGTTATTCTCTCCTATGGCGAATGATGACCTTATTCTGTAATCACTCCATCATTATTTGCTTGTGCGCCGTCTTGGCGTAGTGATGTGATGACCATGAGTGAAAAGTAGTTAATATAGGCTAACCAGACCCGTTTTAAGGCCCTAGTACCTTTAAAAGGGGCATCCTATTCGGCGGTACTGGTGTCAAAGCGCCGTAATAAATCCCCACATAGACACACCCATATATTCCGGATATGGATTTCAATCAATTCTTAGTGCTTTATCGGTACAATGTGGGTATATCTGGTCAGGATGAGTCTGCATGAAAAATCTAAACCATCGAGAGTGTATAAAGCTTATTGATAGGCAAATTAAAGCCAAGGGTTTTTGCTGTGAGGACGATGCAAAAGCACTGATGTATCATAAGAGGCAACAAACGAAGAATCGCTTTAATGAGCTGAAGATTGAGACTAGTAGACCAATCATTAAGGCTCTTGATTGGCTCAATAAGGTACTATTTAAAAAAATAAGTGGATAAATTGAGATGGAAGCAGATTTTCTTCGTTATCAGACCGAGCGCCAAGAACTAATAAGCCAGATTAAATTATTGAGCTCAGATCCAGGCACACTTAAGCATTTAGAAACTAAAACTATTACCGAGTTAATGCGGATCTACTATGCAGGGTTTAATAGCCAGTGCGCTCGATGTGGGCATGAGGCTCAAGCTATTCCGTTTAAATCAATATACCGAAGTAACGCATCGTAAATAGATGTGATAGGTATCTGTATTTTAGCTATGCATTGGATCGCATCTCACTGCTTATCAGTGGATATTTCACTACAACCCTTTCAGATTTGAAATCCAGAAGGGTCACATTTGAAATGCTACCCTTCTATTTGGCAGATGAATTAATTAGATGGATCCACAGTAATTCTCACATAGCGATAAAGGAATCCTGCTTTTTCATCAGATCCGCTGTTCAATTCCATCTCATGCACTAAATCCTCTATCCGGCCTTCATGTAGTTCACCATCAATCGTTAAAGATATCCTCTCACCTATACGTGGCATTACAGGAAAATCAACTCCGACTGAACTGTCAGGATCTCCTTTGAAATCTATTGCAACTCTGGTTGTGCTCATATGGTCCCACCTTGAAGTTATCTAAACTATATTAATAACACGGAATACTGCAGATACTGCTGAGGCCACCTGAAACCCAATGAAGCTGAATGAAAGCGCCGTATTTTAGCGATACAGCATTCACGCACATTACCTTGACAGCACATCACCAAAAAGCACCCTAAAAACCACTTCAAAACCTTATCAGATAAGCATTACAGCCATTTTATTAAAACTGCATTTCGTCAAGGTACGTCAAGGTAAATTAGCTAAAAACTTACTTTGACAAGGTATGCCGTAAATATTCTATAAAATCTCCTATAAGCCTTATCAGCCATAGAGCACAGCCCTTTTATATGCTTTTCATAAAACTTGCTTTCGTCAAAGTACGTCAAAGAAGAAATGGTCGATTTCATCAAGGTACATCAAGGTACATCCTGTCCAGATTTAAAATCCATCCAGATAGTTTTTGTTTTACGGCGTATTTATGGAAAATGCTCTCTATGCCAGTTACATCAAGGCATATAGCAATTTAATGAAATTGATTTCGTAAAACTACGTAAAACAAAACACCATCAATTATTCTTTACGGCGCTTATTTCGTTTCCTTGATGGGCAACCAGCAGAAAGACCATGAAAACAGCTTCAAAGCTATATGCAGCAAGGTTTTCCGCTATTTTGAGGAAATCTAATTCCATCAAGATTCATCAAGAACAAACAAATCTAGCACTACTACTTCATACAAAATATTTTAAATTTTGCTCAGTAACGCTTTTAGAAAAAGTATGAAACGCACAGTAAAAATGTCAGAAACGGACGGTTAAAAATCCCCAAATATGTCAGAAACGCACAGTAAAAATGTCAGAAACGGACGGTATGGAATGTCAGAAACGCACAGTTTCCGGCTGTGTAACGGTAGACATGAGTACTTATTGATCTAAATTTTTGGGCTTTGGATAATAGGCCTTAAATGCCATGTTTTGTCATGCCATGAAATTGAGAAAGAAACGGGCGGAGATAAGCAAGGATCATCCAGATCTGGATCATGGTATGCATAGATGCGTATGGTGAGTAATTAGCCTGAAGAATGTCCAGAAATAGCCCCGACTTATGGTTTTTTATCAAAATTTATCTAAATCATTAGGAAAATAGTGCAACACATTTTTACCAATTTCACAGCAATTTATTGATAAATATAATTTAAATAGTCATTTTATCTTGGTTGACGAAGGTGCTAAAAACATGGGGTTTTCATGCATAATTAGTGCAAATAAGGGTAAATTGATGCGCTTTTTATGCAATTTCATGCCAAAAACAGGCTTAAAAATGCAATCAAGGGGTATCTAGCGTGTATTTCATGGCAAATATTGTGAGTTTTATGCATGAAAAAAGACAAGAAACGTATGGTGGAGGATTATCTAAGTATAGATAGCCGATCTATGGCCAAATCGAATTCACTGGCAGACGGCGCTGCAGGTACATGGGTTTGGAAGAATGGTAAAGGTGATATCGTCGGGAGTGTAGGTTATCTTCACCAGGACGGCGTACTTGCCCTCCAATATGCAATTGATGGCCAAGCGATACAACGGTACATCAAGGTAACGTCCACACCATGCAATTTCGGAAAACATCGGTACTGGTTCTTATGCCCTAATCATGGCTGTAGTAAGCGTGTAGCAAAACTTTATCTGGCTGATGGTGTATTCCATTGCAGGCACTGCCATCAACTCAATTATCAGATTCAGCAATGTCCTAAGAGATATGTTGCCAAGCTCAATATGCAAAGCATGCGCATAAAACTCGGATGGCCATTAGATTGTGACCAGGTTCCATTCATTAATAAGATACATAAGCCACTTAATAAGAATAAGAGGACGTTCCAGGCTATGGTTGCAAAGCATGATGAATATGAGCGTCAGTACAATGCTGCATCTATAGCATTCCATAATGCATTTATGGATAAGCTAGGCAGACCCACGGAAAGCAAATACTCGGAATTAGAGACTTATGAACGCCCATTAAAATCCAGTTTAAGCCCTATCCGTAGCAAGGCTAACAGATCTGCCAAGAAGGCCAAGCATCTATGCCCAGACGGTGATTAACATAAACCAATTGGGTTTTGTTTGGGTTTGAGGAAATTCCCAATAGCACAGCGCGTAGATTAACGATTCGTGCACGCCCATTTAAGCTACGTTTATTCAATACCTGGGATGAAAGATTGATTTCAGCATATACCAAAATCAAAGTATCTATCGCTTTGGGAAATACCGAAACAATAATAAGCGATACCAATAATACTCAAACTATTCACTACGATAATTTCGTAGTAGATCGCACCGTATTGATTCTATTGATTGGGTCAAAATGAGCCAATCGGGAATAGAAGGAATGATAGGGAAATCAGCCTAAAACTAGGGATAAAATAGGGGTACAAAATAGGGCGGCTTTGATGTCTAAAACCTGTGTTCCGTGATACACAATACGTGTAACAGGTATATAAGGGCCATGTCCGTACTTTTGATCATTTTATATACTTGGACTATGTTACTACATCAAAAAAATGCTGTTACCACATCAAAACCTGTAATAGTGATTTCCTGTTACCACATCAAAATATAAACCTTATGCCATGTTTCGATTTAAATTTTTTATGTAGGGCTTTGGCTAAATCCCTTAATAATTTTATCCTGGCACATTCACCCGATTTTCAATAATCCAATACACACCCAAACATGGCATAAGCCAATCAATCTCCCATTTTTTGGGGAGATGATCCAAGCCCCAGTGATCGACCACAATCAATGACAATGACCCTCAAAATGAGTGCCGTTATGATTCCAGGTCTTATCAGATCCCAATGTTAGGTTTTGTGAGGCTTAAAAATATGACAGCGTAATTTTGCGCTGTCATTCCCTAGATTCTGGATAATCTGCTGATCGTTAATGCCGAATTCGTCTATCAAAAATAGTCCGCGTTCTAGGATCAAGCCGTTCTTGATCATATTTAGCTTTTAGTCTCCGTTTTATAATATCTCTTGTTATCTCGTAGAACATCCCATCACGACTGGAATATTCGATCTGATATTCCATAGCTACATTATAAATTTCATCAACTGGCACTTGTAAGTGCTGGGAATAAAACTCAACCATATCCCTGCTAATTTCTCCATTACTACCCCGCTCTATATTTGAAATAAAGCTACCACTGCACCGAAGGCTCTGGCCTAATTCGGTTTGTGTTATTTTCCTGCCTTCTCGAATACCAGCTAAAACAGCACCTAAATAATGATTTAAGATGTTCATAATTATTTCCTTTGAATGTATTGAAAACAGCCTACTAAATTTTTATGGCTAATTGGATGTAAAAAAATACATACTTATAATTAACTGAAAATTAATGAATTATTTTTTAATTTTTTTTAGATAGTTGTGTTTTTCCGGTATAGCTTATTTCCCTAGTATGCCCCTATACCGCCGTCTACTTGGTAAAATTTTCTAGGCTTTCCGTTCTGTAACTTATTGTTTTCAAAGCAAAGCTCAAAATTGAGCGCTTTAAATTTATCAGGGCATCTTAATTTCTCAATACGTTGTCTATTTATTCAGTTGTCATGATAGATGAATCTGCATGGTCATCTTGACCATGCAGCTATTAGGTTGGTGTTGGCCAGGTGGTATTCCTTTCCACTACACTTAAAGTTTAGTTAGCATTTCGAGGTTTTTCGGATCGGGACCATTTCCCCCACTGAGGGATATGAGTAATCTTGCTCGCGTTTTAAATGTGACCAAGTGACTTGCTCTACCACTTGGCCAGCCAAGTTAATTCAGCATTTGAATTGCGGATTTAAAATCTGAAATTCTACTGACCATCTTAAAGATGGTTAGTATGGATTTGGGCTCCACCAAAAAGTGGAAGCCAAAAAGGGCTGTCAAAAATGACGTGCAGCATAAGCTCCTCTTTTTTGAGGAGCTTTATTGCAAAGGGTGATATTTAAAATTCACCCCATACCTGCGCCACCGCCTGGTGGATCAGAGCGAAAAGGTACTAATATAATAGCTGGGCCATATTGAGATAATTAATGAAAGTAAAGATTCCTACACATGAAGACTATCGCAGCCATACTGGTCTTCATTATCGCAATTTATGGGCATCAATAGATGATGGATGGATTTGTCCTGCGTGTGGGCGCAATAAATTTCAAATCATGAAATGGACTCTAAGATTTCCTGCTTCTCCGCACAAATTCATGGACTGGGTTGCTGCTTTACATAAGCATCATGATCACTCTGTTGCTCCCTTTGAGAATGGCCAGCACCGATTCTCTGAAACTTTAATATGTGGTCAGTGTAATGCTGCTGATGGAGCTGCGAAGAGAAAATTAGGATTGCCATCTAACTTCTCATTTTCTCCACAAGAAATGCGAACTTTTATTCAAGCAACACCACATGGCAAGCATACAATTAACTTTGATTTGGCCTCTAAAATTTATCAATCACTCTCTGCTAGTATTGCTGAATAAGCTAAGGATTTTTTGCTTTTAACACCCGATGAACACTCGTTGTACCAACGCCATTGGCGGGTATGTTATTATTGTCTAATCGTTCAGGGGTGGGCGAAGTGCATGCTGGTGGATAACAACACCGGATCTGAATCTAGTTCGGACTTGCACACAGAATGCCAGGGTCATGTCTGGCATTTTTTTCGCCTATGAAAAATAATGATCTATATATACCCCACCCATCGAAACATCCTATAGCAACGCCGTATATGTAGATATTTGCTCGGGTTTTAGATTATGCTCAAGAGGTTTACTTGGTAGACATCCACCCCATGTCACCAATAGACAGATGTTTACACCCCTGAAATTAGAAGATTAAGACATGACAACACAGCTTTCCGTGATAGAAGTTGCCGAACTGTATGGCTTCAATAGACAGACAGTTTACAAGCGCATTAATAAGGGCGAATTATCCAAGAACTCAGATGGCAAAATAGACCTTGCTGAAGCAATCCGGGTATTTGGTGAGCCAGCATCAAGAAACAAGCCTGTTACATCGATAAATCCAGAAGATACAGTGCCTTCCTTGGAGGTAGACATGCTTAGGGAGCAGGTAGACATTCTTCGAGAGCAGTTACGCTTATCTATGGATCGTGAGCGATTGGCCAAGGATAGGGAAGAAGTAGCACTGGATCGTGAGCAGTTTTATCAAAATCAAATTGAGATGATGCAACGTCTACTTATGGCACCTAAGCCATCTGAAGAACCTGTACCGGTACCAGATACGCCGTCTGCTCAAAATGATGTCCAGCCAAGTGAGGATGTAACACCTAAGGCTGAGTCGACATCGCCGGTAGACAAAGATTTACATGGAGTTACACCAGATACCGCGGCACAAAATAAGTCTGATGACGGGGGAGCACCTAAAAAAGGGTTCTGGTCTAGCCTGTTCCAATGACAACTTTAGTTTACAATGAAAAATTAAATTGTTAATATGTTCTTGTAGTCTTACAGAACTGGTGATTTAGTTCATAAGGTCTTTAACCCAAGGAGTGTTATTGACTGGTATCTGTAGGCAGAGATATGAAAGGGGTCAATCAGAAATGATTGGCCCTTTTCTTTTGTTGGTGTTTACCAAATATAGCAGATGTCATGCGCTCGGCATGACACTTTAATATGAAAACCCATCGATGCCTTCTTGGCTGGCCAAGTGCATCAGTCTTTGATAAGACTTGGTTCCCTTGTAGTGAGAGAGCGTATCTTGGCATAGCCATGAGAGCAGCTGCAGTGCGCGTCGAATCTCACCACCTAGACGCTGAATTACCTCAATCTGGTTTTTTGGCTCAGGCAGCTTTATTTCACCTTTAATAGGGCCTTTTACATCCCCAAACTTCCATACAGGCTCCTGGTGAGCCAACCGGTTGCGCCAGTCCCGTACAACCTTGATATGGTCAATAATCATCTGATGATGCTTATCCGGGCTCATGTTAATGAAATAGGGAAAGATAAGAGGGAAAAGCTTATGCCAATCTATTAGATCGCCGTTGTTGTATTTCTTGGCAGACAGAACATAAGACCACTTACCAAATTCAAGCTTGGAAATAACAATCTGGGGCAATAGATTTAGGTTTCTCCTACCTTTATGGGTGATTTTCCTAAAAGCTTTACCGGTTTCGGTAAAAATATCTTCACCCTTGTAATCTTTTTTTCTATTTCCTTTCCTATCTACCTCAATAAAGCTGAAATGCTCATACCAGGCAAAATTACTGTTTACTGCTCCATTGAACTTAAGTGAAACTTCTTCACTAAGAGCTACATGAATTTTATTCCTTAAGCATACTTCAATGGTACTAAGCAAAATATAAAGCTCAGATGCTAATGCTAAGTTCCAGTGATAATAGTGAATACATGCATCATCAGACTTACAGCCGAAAATCTTTCGATATGAAGATAAACGTGGAGAGCTAATTGATTTAATTACGCCATGCTTGGTCATTTTTCCCGATTTCTTCCCTCTATCAATCCACTCATGTTAAATCAATTTAATTGATAGTTTTGGCTATAATTCATACTTTCTATTGGCAAAATATACCAATATCAGCGCAGATAGTTACTCTTTCAGGAAAAGCCCAATGATGTAGCCGATTGTCTACGGCGCTACATGATTTAAATACTTATATATCAATAGCTTAAAAATTGCATTTCGTATAATACTAATTATGTTAAACGACCTGCTCAAGCTATATACTTGTATATATCCAGCCGAAACTAAAAGAGCACTTATGCCAAATGTAAACCGCGCCGTTATCATGGGAATCCTAGGCAAGGATCCAGAAGTAAAAACATTTGAAAATGGATCTTCTATTGCTTCCTTCAGTGTGGCTACATCTGAATTCTGGAAAGACAAGAATACCGGTGAGCGTAGAGAGCTGACTGAATGGCACCGGATTGTAGTTCAGGGCCGGCTGGTGGATGTAGTATCCAAGTACCTAAAGAAAGGTGGCAAGGTTTATATCGAGGGATCTCTGCACACACGAAAATGGAAGGACAGTAAAGGAAATGATCGTGAGGCTGTAGAAATTAAGGCGAAAGAATTACAGCTACTCTAATAATCAAAATTTGATTTTAATAATTAATAATATAAAGCCCATTTATTGGGCTTTTTAATACCCTATAAAAATGAAACATATAATCCATAATTAATAATAACTCTTATTATTTTCAACCTATTTTTATAGAGACATGCAAAATAATATACATTATGTTAACTTGGTTACATGATACATTTACTTCATAACTCCCTGTGTCCATAAAAGTTAATTTTGAAATTTTCAGTAGAAATTAAAGCTAAAAATGAAATCGGCAAAAAATAAAGCTAATTATGAAATAAAACCCATTTGTGCAAAATTTCATAATTAGCTTTATAAAATGAATATGTATTTTTCTTCACAATATGGTTAGCAAGTTTTGCCTCCGTTTTGGTTCGACCAATGCCGATACATACTGCTAGATCAAGCCAAGATAAAATGCGCTGAAGCATTTGTTGCGCATATCCAGTCAAATCATATTTTTCAGCATAAGGCGTCAGATCTAAAAAACACTCATTAATGGAATACACCTCCTGTTCTTTGGGAGATACAAATTCTGAAAGTATTTTCATGAATCTGCGTTACACCTCAGCATATAAAGCATAGTTGCTAGACAGTACTTGTATGTTATTTTGTTCCACAGTGCATACGAGGACTTACTAACGCCTGTTATATAAAATAAATAAGTAGATTTTTTAGAAACAAGAAATCATTTTGACTGTTCGCACCCATAAGCACGCATAAAAGTTGTTACAGCGATATTGACCCATTGATCAACCTGTATGTCAGAGGGAGCAGCATTTGGATGAGTAAGACATTGTAGTTGGGGTTCACTTCTAACCAGATTGATAAATAAGCTAGCAGCGTTATCACAGCCCAATTCACTTAAATCGATCTCTCCTGCTGCTGCTGCTGCATGAGTGAGTTGCTCGGCAATCATGTTAATCATGACTTGTGGACCAGCTAGATAAAATACTCGTGCAAGATTAGGGAACCGTATTCCCTCTGCGATTACCACACGAAAAACTGCAAGCCCCTCAGGTGAAAGCACAATCTTAAGATAAGCATGTGCCAATAAAGTTAGAGTTTCTCTTAATTTTCCATTTTCAAATTGAATATCACGGACAGTATCCGTAAATGTGGTACATTCAGCCTCAATAACTGCGGTGAATAGCATTTCTTTGTTAGGGAAATGCGCATACATTGTTGATTTAGAAACCCCTGCCTCTTGTTGAATCATGTCCGTGGTCGCTGCGGCAAAACCATGTGTTAAAAAAACATGACGGGCCGCCTGAAGAATTTGTAGCGCTTTACCAGTAAATTCATGATTCATCTGCTGCATCAAAGATATCCAAATATTAAAAGAACTATTTATAGCATATTGACATTATATCAAACCGATCGGTACACTTCAATCATGCCAACATTTTAACTAAGTCACCCATTCTTATGGATGTAGTGAGATTTCTGGTATTTTTCTCCACAAATTAAACCGAGCGGTACGGTACAAAACAGGATTTATAGATGTCTATGAAGTTACAGTCACTACTACAAAATGCAGGTACAGCATTTTGTATAATTTCACTGTGTGGATGTACCGTCGGTCCTGATTTTGCAAAACCCCGCAGTGAAATCACGCAGCTCCCACAGGCATCTCGCCCAGATGATATTTACAGGAACTACCTTTCATCAGTGGCGAAAACTCCTGATGAGTGGTGGTTGATATTTAATGATAAAGTTTTGATTGAGCTGCAGTCACGTGCCAAGTTAAATAATCTTGATTTGCAAATGGCAGCAGAACGTATTGAACAAAGTCGGGCTCAACTCGGCATTACCTCCTCACAGCTTTTACCTACGATTGATAGTTCAGCAAGTTATTCCCGTGAGAAGTTGAGCCAAAATGGCAAGTTTGCAGCTCTGGGGGCTCCGACAAACGCCAGCGATTTTTGGCAATTAGGCTTTGATGCCAGTTGGGAACTAGATTTATGGGGACGTACTAGACGGATGCGTGAAGGGGCAACCGCTTCTTTTGAAGCAACCCTTTATGATCGTGAAGCAGCTCAAGTGGCATTGACTGCGGAAGTGGCAAAAACTTATCTGCAGTTACGTGGTATACAGGCACAGCTTGCAATTGCCCAACAAAATCTGGACATTGCTAATCGTCTGGTCAAATTGACTGAAAGCCGTGAACGTAATGGCGTAGCAACACGGTTTGAAACTGCATCTGCTTTGGCACAACATGCTAGTATCAAGGCTATGCTGCCTGACCTAATGCAGCAGCGTAATCAATTAATGAATGCACTTGCTTTATTGATAGGTGAACAACCAAAAGCATTGGATGCACAATTAAGTCAGGCTTTGACTTTACCTGAATTACCACAGAATATTCCGGTCGGTCTGTCTTCTGAATTAGCACATCAACGTCCTGATATACAACGCGCAGAGGCAAAATTGCATGCAGCAACCGCAGCGATTGGGGTTGCCAAAGCTGATTTTTATCCTCGTATTGGTTTAAGGGGACGTATTGGTGTAGAAGCATTTGAACTGGACGATTTGGCTAGTTGGGATTCCCATTTATTTTCTGTTGGTCCAACGGTTTATTTACCTATTTTTCAGGGTGGGAAACTAACACAACGTTTAGCATTGAATGAATCCCGTCAAAAAGAAGCGGCTCTCGCCTATCGTCAAACTGTGCTACGTGCTTGGCATGAAGTAGATAATGCTATTGATACATGGTCAGCTCAACGTAGTCATCATGCTGAATTGGTAATTGCTTATCAGCAAAATAAAGAGGCTTTCCAAACAGCTAAACGAAGTTATCAGCAAGGTGTGGCGGATTATATGACGGTACTCACCGCACAACGTCAATTACTTGCTGCACAAAATCAGTTAAATACCAGTTCTACCAATGCAGCGATAAGTGTGGTTAATCTGTATAAGGCATTGGGTGGCGGTTGGGATGTCACCACGTTTCATAATTCTTTGGTGACACCATGAGTAGTACATCATCATCACCAGCTACAGGAAATCGTCCACCGAAACGTGCCATTTTGGGATTACTCGGTATTTTGATAGCTGCCATGATGGCAGGGCTGAATAATCGTGTTGGTGCGTTGGCGTTAGCTAATATTCGTGGGGCTTTGGGTTATGGCCTAGATGATGCCTCTTGGCTGACAACGGTATATAGTGCAGGTGAATTGATTGCAATGCCTTTTGCTGCATGGTTTGCAATTACTTTATCGATGCGTCGCTTTGAATTATGGATGATTAGTCTATGTGCCTTTTTGGCACTGATCCTACCCTTTATTCATCAGCTTAATTTACTGTTATTTTTCCGTTTTATACAGGGTATTGCCAGTGGAACAATGATTCCATTATTGATGATGGCAGCTCTAAAATTTCTACCACCCCATATTCGTTTGCATGGATTGGCACTGTATGCGCTGACTGCAACATTTACCCCAAATCTCTCTATTTGGTTAACCGGCTTCTGGACTGATGGCATTGTGGATTGGCGTTGGGCATATTGGCAGATTATTCCACTTGCCTTGATTTCGGGTGGATTGATTGCTTGGGGTTTGCCAAAAGATAAAATCCAAATGGAACGTTTTCCGCAGGCCAACTGGTTCGGGATGGCTTTGGGTGTTCCTGCGCTAGGTTTAATTGCCGTTGCCCTTGACCAGGGTATTCGTCTGGACTGGTTTAATTCCCCACTTATTGTGATGTCACTTGTGGCAGGTTTAACCTTATTGGCAGTTTATCTGCTAACAGAATGGTATCACCCATCGCCCTTTATCAAATTGCAAATTCTCAGTCGTCGCAATCTTGGATTAGGTTTTAGTCTATTTGTATTTCTGTTGATTGTCTTGACCTCAGGGGCATTATTACCAATGCGTTATCTTGAGGCTATACAGAATTATCGTCCACAGCAGATGGCATCTATCGGATTGATGATTGCCTTGCCACAACTGATATTAGGTTCAGTGGTTGCTATTTTCCTATATAAAAAATGGATTGATGCACGCTGGATTTTTGCAAGTGGATTATTGCTAATCGCCCTGTCCTGTTTTTTAGGCATGCATCTTAACTCTGAATGGAATAGAGACCAATTTGTGCTGATTCAAAGCCTGCAAGCCTTTGGGCAGCCGATGGCAATCGTGTCCATGTTATTCCTTTGTACTAGCGTTGTTCAACCAGCCGAAGGTCCTTATGTTTCGGGCACGATTAATACCTTGCGTGCTTTTGGAACACTTTTAGGCGGTGCGGTGGTTGGGCAGTTTATGGTGATACGAGGACAATTTCATGCAGAAATGTTATCCAGTCATGCCGCATTCACTCATCCTACACTTGCAGAACCGCTAGAACCTGCACAACTTATGGCAATCATTACTCAACAATCACTGGTTCTATCGGTGGCTGATACTTATTTGGTACTCGGTGTACTGGCATTGTTACTGATTCCATTTGTTTTACGTTTGACCTATATCCCTGCCCCAGACCTACAACAGGCTCAAAACCTCCAGTGATTTAATCAGGATACTTCATCATGTCATTACCAAAGAAAACCAAAATCATCAGTATTGTCGTGTTGCTTATTGTGGCGATTGGCTGTGTGATTTATTTAAATTCACCACAGTCCAATGCATCCAGTCAATCCACGGATGATGCTTATGTACAAGCAGATTTTACTTTGGTAACCCCTCAAATTTCAGGAACCCTCCATCAGGTCTTGGCTGAAGAAAACCAACAGGTCAAAGCAGGTGATTTACTGGCAACTATCAATGATGCGGATTTTATTGTAGCTGTCGATGCTGCCAAAGCTCAGGTTGAAAGTGCAAATGCCTCTATTCAAAATGTTCAAGCACGACTGGCACAACAGCAAACTGCTATCCGTCAAGCACAGATGGCCATTGATGTAGATAATGCCGAATTAAAATTGGCTAAAGAAAATCAAACCCGTTACCGTAATCTAGCTGCGGATGGTTCAGGTACAGTACAAGCGATGCAACAAGCTGAAGCACAGTTAAGCATCCATCTGGCCAGTAAAAATAAAAGTCTGGCTGGGCTTGATGCAGCAAAACAACAAATTAATATTTTAAAAGCTGAATTGGAAAGTGCGAAAGCGACACTGGCTCAGGCGAAAGCTGCTCAAGCGGCTGCGGAATTAAAACTGTCCTATACCCAAATTACAGCACCTGTTGATGGCGTAGTAGGACAAAAATCAGTACGTGCAGGTACTTTTATTAATACAGGAAAACCTCTGATGGTGATTGTACCTTTGAATAAACTGTACATCACTGCAAATTTCCGTGAAACCCAACTTGCTCATATTAAAACTGGGCAAAATGTTGATATTAAAGTTGATGCACTACCGAAAACGGTATTAAAAGGTACTGTAGAAAGTGTTGGTCCTGCCAGTGGTGTTAGTTATTCAGCAGTAGCTCCACATAATGCGACAGGTAATTTTACTAAGATTGTGCAGCGTTTGCCTGTACGTATTCGCATTTTACCTAATCAAGATGAAGCAAATAAGTTACGTGTTGGTATGTCTGTAATCCCAACAATTTATATCAAGGATTAGCAATAAAAAAGCCCTCTATTAGAGGGCTTTTTTATTATTTACTTTGTTCTGACTTTAATTTTAAAAAGTTAAAATTTATCCAATTAACTCTGCCTACTAATAACTATCAAAACTAAAAAACCATACTCTGCCCAATGTTTAGACAATGCATCTTGATGGTTAAAAACCATCGATTTCACCAAGTTCATGAACTAGAAAAATTTCAAAATAAAAACTATATAGACAAATCCATGATTTTATTAATATTCGAATGATGTTTTGTTATGAACTAGATTTCAGGTGAACATAAGTTAACCAAAAAATTGGAAACAGATTACTACTATAATCTGTTTCCAATTATACACAGGTAAGTCTCTGGTACTGTATTTCTGGAATTAACATAATATATTTTACGGCAGGCAGCATACTAAAGATTACTTATATAATCTTTAGTTCCCTGTATTTTTACCCCCCTACCCCACTATTAAAATAAATATTTCCCAGTCCTCTGCAGACCAACATGTAACTCTATGCCTACCCGATACACCAGATTAGACACACATTTGTACCTCAGTGTATCTCTGTGTTTGGAAATGCTTATAAATAAAGCAAAACACCTGTGATCACCATGCCTACGGTGTTGTAACGTAATGACAAAGTAGTGACAGGGGTTTACGTAATAGTAGACAGACCACTCCCCCACATGCTGCATATAACTATTATTATGTGCAGTACCTATAAAAATCCTATAAAAACAATACTCCCCCATATACTGCATATAATCTCCATTATGTGCAGTATATGGGCGGGAATAATTAATTATAGAGTGGTTTTAGTAATTTACTTAAATAGGATAGTCTTCAAAATATTTTCGCTGATTCAACCATTCAGTTTGAACGCTATAGGATTTATCTTCAGTCTTTAATATTGGTGCAGTAATTTCACTAATTTCCCAATTCGGACGAGTTAATGTATAAAAGACGCTTTTATATTCTGGTGCGCCAAATAATCCCTGAAAGATCCTTTCACCATACTGACTCTCAAGCAGGATATGAATTGCAGCTACGGCATCCAGTAAATGCTTAAGATTTGCATGAGGTATATTATCGCTTCTATTATGCTTTACTTGATTGTAGGCATTGTACCAGGGGATCGATGCAGTAGATCTGCTTTCACTCCAGTCCTTAAACGGTGTAAATATTCCTAAACTCGAATACTGGGTAAGTTCGACCTCATATAGATTAAGCTTTAATACATCTCTGCAGTGTACATAGTCCGCGGTGCTATATCTTTCTTTTTCCCGATAACCATTTTCGGTCAATACCTTAAGCAATAGATATTCAACCTCGGTGCATGCCAGGATCAGCAGCTCCCTTATCTTATGACCATAAGTTTTTAGGTTAAGTTCAACTGGCTCAATAAAGTTAAATAAGTTATCAAGGCTCGACTGTATGTTCTGATAGGCTCTCATATCCTGCAAGAAGTTAGGATTAAAGGGATTGAACTCAATATTCTTACGAAAAATTCTAGGGTAATAGTAGCCTGGATATTTAATCCGATGGAGCTGCACAACATTAGGATTTATGAGTGCTTTTCTTGATAAGAAATAGTTAATAGCTTTCGGTGTTATCTGCTCAGGATCTCCTTCTTCCATACCAATTGCAAAGAGTCGACTCCATGTATGCCATGAAGAAATATCATCAGTGGTCAAAATGGTGGACCCTGAAGCAGGGTAAACGATATAGTGGACTTTATCGCCGTCCCTTTGGAAGAATCCAAGATCTCCGCTTTCATTGCGAAAAACTATTAATTCCTTATCGTTGCCACAAGATTCACTCATCCTCAAATCCATTTTCTAAAAATAAAATTTATGCTTATTTAAACACATTTAAGCAACATGCTTAGGCTATTCAGATAGCTCATTGGTATTAGCTTTTTTTGCACAACCACACTGTGTGAGCATGCTATTGCCTGTTGGTCACCCTGCTTTTTTGAAAACTAGACTTGCTAAAAAAGATGTACACATGACCCCTTTTCTCTATAGAAAAGTGTACACATGACTCTATTTTCCTATAGAAATACAGGAAAGAATTTACTTTACTGGGTACATTGGATGTAGCTGCATTTCATGTGCCTACATTTCATGCTATGAGTTACCATCTACTCATTCACGATCCTATAGACCATGTGAAATACACCCTCATCCGGTCCATCATTGGCACTTGGCCTGATTACCTCTACCTGCTGCAACCTGACATTGCCATTTTCTATGCCTGATACCAAATGATTCAGCTCTAATTTATTGATGACATCCAGCTCAAATTGATTGACGGCGTTATTCGCTACATGGACCTGCTCTGAGTTAAATTTCAGGTCACTATATTCCTGCATCAGGTTGAGAGACTCAGACTCAATTTGGTAGTAATGCGACTCACCAACCAGATCCAAAAGATGTACAGATGACCTATTTTCTGTATATAAGTATACGGCCATGTGTACACTTTTCTCTGAATTGCGTTTTCGCTTCGCAGTGAGTCCCATGTGCTTCAGAATGTCATTTAATTCCTTTGCCGGGGTCTTACTAGGCTTATAGTTTTCTGCGCCAAAATAGCGAGGAATGGCACCAATGGATACCAGCAGGAAACGATACTTATAAACCCGATCAATAATCTTTTGTGCGCACTGCTTATAGAAGATTGAACCAGGTGCAAACTCCACACCATTAAACACGATTGAATAGATCTTGCTGAGCGCCTTCCGGTAGCTTCGGGATGTAATGTCCTTCTGATTGTCATTCAGGGCTTTATAGCGACCTATAGCAGCACTGAAGCGCACAACCTTACTTGGACTTACCATTAGGTCACGATCAGTTAGCATATGGTCTGCTGAATACCCCAGTGATTTCTTAATATGCCATGCTTCCAGCTCAATCAGTTCCTGTTCATCAAGGAAGGTTTTTAACTTTAAGCTTTCTGCTACGGCGTCAGAGATAGGACAAGCTGTTTTTAAAGCATTCAGGCGCTCTTCACTGACTTCTTCCTTCGCCTGCTTTAAGTTTTCTTTATGGTCTGCCAGGAATTCATAATCTTCCGCTGATAGCTCGTACCTGCAAATCTCAAAGCGTTTTGAGTTTAGGATCCATAGTAAGCCGTTGGCAAAGTTGGAAATCGCTCGATAGCGGCTTTCGATCATGTTAGTGCGTAATTTGGAGAATTCCGTAATTTCAGCTTCTTTACCATCCTCAAGCACACTGGCCTGTTGTCTACCCATAAGTAAACGCGAAGCCTTAATTTCGGTCTTTTGTTTTTGATTTAGGAATAGATGGAACTCTTTGCAACGGCGCACACGCCCAATCATCTGATATGCATCGGTAGGCTTGATAGTCCCACCAGAGAAGAAGCCAGCAACAAAGTCAAAATGATCGTGCTCAATGGATAAGCCAGAGCTAATTACACTGCTGGCAATCACTACATTATATTTTTTCGATTCTTCAGCCGGGTTGCTCAGGAATGCAGCCTGCTCTTTCATTCCCTGGTTGGGTCCAGTAATAGCCAAGTGTTTGATATCGTCATAGTGACTCAAGGCGCGTGACAGCTCGTTTACTTTGTCTTTGGTATCGCATGTAATCCATATGTTCTGATTGTCTACCATGATTCTAGACAGGATATGCCTAAACAGCCCCGCGTCGGAGTTATGGACATATACCTTTTTGCCTTCATCTTTTGGTTTAATCTGGACAAAATTGAACTTTTCTCCAGGGCGGCAGCGTTCAATAAACTTTAGCGTACGCTCATTGATGTTGGCATCAGCAACAATCAAACATTCAGCCTTGGCCACAATTTCACAGAGAAGATCATGCACCAGTCTGGCATCTGTGTGATGAAACATATCATCGGTAGTGAAAGCCTCGAGCACCTGTGATATCTCATCGATAAACACATACTTGTTGCGCCGTACAAAATCCCGGAAATGCTCATAATTGATACTTGGAAGACACACGGATAGTGCATCTTGTGAACTTCGCCACTGGTCAAATTTTCCCTGCTTTATGGCCTTCTTAACGGCGTGTTTCTCATCTTCATAATGATCCGTTTTAAGTCTTTCACTCATTTCACGGATCAGGCTGCGCAAGTGAGCAATAGACAGAAATGTATGCCTATTCGTGTAACACCATCTGCGAAATGGGAAACCTACCCGCTGGGTCTTTCCTGATCCGGTAGGTGCTTGAATGATGTAAACGCCCTTGTAGTATCGCTGTTCCCGGTAAGGAACTAGAGTTACATTCTGCATGTCTACCGGTACAAATACCTTGTTCTTGAATATCTGGCCATAATTGCGAAGCTTAAGCTGGTCTAAGCTGTCAATGGCTTGAAGGCGGTGCTGTTTTAGCTTCTTTGGTGAGACCCATACTTCAGATAAAGCGGCCTTCTCATTGCACTCTAGGATGTAGTTCACCTTTGCAATGATACTGTCCAGTGTAGCCGGATGTAGTCTGCCGGATGTAGCCAGGTCAATAGACTCTCTTACATCCCATATACTCATCTGGTATGGGATGGACTTAATACATTTGACTGCATAGCTATGTGCCAGGTCCGCGCATCGCATTGGATCCATTTCCATAGACATGAGTTGAAGTAATCTATCACCAGACATGTCTACGGCACTGGATTTCAGTTGCTTCCATGCATCCAGCACTGGTAAGTCTGTCACTGGAGACGATGAGAGAACATCATTGATCTGGTCTTTGGCCAAATCCGCAAAGTCTGAGCCTGGCTTGGGCGGCATGTAAAATTTTGCGCCAGTCTCCATGGCAACTTTATGCCCTTTACCGCGTGCAATAATTTGCTGCCTGGTAAGTAATACTTTCTTGGTCAGGTCATCATTACGATCTACGGCGTTATCATTATCGGCAATAATGAAATCATCAGGCTTGGCCAGCTTTCCAAATACTTCTTTAATTTTATCTGCAGTAAAACAGACCACAACTCGGTGACCGGTAGCATGGTGAAATGCCAGCCCTGTTTTATAGCCCTCGCAGAAGGCAGAAGGCAGCTTCCCATCTATTACAAAGTGATAATTTGTTGACTGCGCGCCAGCCAGTGGGCGCTTACCCTCCATGGTAATGAATTGAAGGCTAACGATCTCATTGGTTTCAATATCATGTAGTGGAATGATGAGCGGATCTACAAAGTATTGCTTCCCACTGGTTTTTACATGACTGAGCCGCCGTGCTCCGATTGGAGTAATCCAGGCTGTTTTAGGATTGCTTTGCAAGTATGGGTGCTCATTACAATCTACAGCTCTATTCCAGATCTGCTGAGCCTCATTCTTCTTGGCGGCATAGCTTTGTTGTTTTAGTTGCTGCTCTTTTTGTTTAGCCCATTCTACCTTGCGCCGTAGCTCTGCAATTTCCTCTTCAGTAGGTGCTTTGTTGCTACTCCACTCAGGATTAAACGCACCACTGGCACCAGTAGCATGGTCATAGTAAAAGTATGTCCCATCGGTCTTGAGTCTTACAGACGTAGAAGTGTTTTTAGAATTTTTCCCAATTGATGGGATTCGATATTCTGCTTCAGGGGAAAGATAGGCTGGCAGCCTGTCTGTGTTATACCCCAGATCGCTTAAAAAATGATGGACGGTCTTTAACAACATGTTATAATTGATTCCGGATTTGGGTCCCGCAACTAGACTTTGGACGGTTATAGTTGCGGGGCCTTTCTATTTCTAAATATCTTAAATTTCTTTAAGTTCCCTTTATTCCCAATAAAAACGCAAAAACCCCGCTTAATAAGCAGGGTCATTAGATGCATTCAACTGTTTTGTTTTATTCGCTTCAATGAAGTCTTTTACATCGCTGTATTGCCAGCCGTAAATTATTCCGAAGCGTTTTGCTTTAGGAATTTTCCCTTTTTTAGCAAGTCTCTGTACTTGGCGAATATGTAGCCCAGTTTCCCCAGAGATAAATGATGTGCCCACTATATTTGTAGCATCAGCTTCAGGGGCGCTATGTTCTTTAAGGTTATCTTTACATGGCAAGTGCATGGATGTGTCCTTTACGAAACACACCAAATATTGAGCAATTCCAAGCAATACGATGCAATAAGATGCAACAACATGCAATTTTATACAACTTTATACAACTTTTTGTCTTTTAGCAGTGTTCAAAAAGCTTTATTGGCTATAAAATCACGGTACATCACTTACTATACTGCTCTAAATTACTCCTTTTTGGTGTTATCTATCCTGTTCGAATAGATGGTTTAGTTAGTGCTGGGAATCAAAGGCCTGTCACAACCATGATCCCAACTGTTAATGTTTTCATTGACATCTAAAAAGCCTCAATTAATGCAAACTTCGACCTTCGCATTTTTTGGGGCTTTTTAACGCCTAGAACTTTTAAAACCATGTCAAAGCGTGGCATTAAAGAATTCTTTCGTTTGGGTCGCTAAACCGACATTTTCAATTAAAAAAAATGAAATGGCAACATTTATCAGGACGGTTTATGGTTCCACGCGTCAACCAATGGTCGATTTTCAGCATTTCTATGCAATTTCTAGGTTTTCCATAGACAAGTCTTCGCTATTTTTATGACTAACTGGTCTGATAATTTATTGCCTGTTACTGTGAAATATTGCCTAATATTGTTTATTGTTGCAAAAAGCCTAAGCAGAAATATATCGACGTTCTAAATGCGCGCTCCCCTATATGCTGCCAATATTCTTTTTCTCTATTTCTTATATGTTGTGAGTTGTTTATTCGGATCCTTAATAAGCAGCTAATTTTTACCCATTCAATGAATGTTTTTTCCGGAAATTAAGCCTTACTCCACATCATTTGATTGAAGTATCTATAATTCACCGGGAATGGAGAAGTATACATATGAACAAACAGTTAGATTCTCAGGCTCAAGCCCAACTTCGGTATAGAGGTAAGATTAAGCAATTGGTTATCACGTTTAATTTAGAGGATGAGGCCGAGCTGGCTTTATTTGAGCATCTCAATAAAATTCACAATGAAAAGAACATCAAGAAGGCATCTTATATTAAGAGCCTGATTGCAGCTGACATTGAATCTATTAAATAATAATATTTAATTTCAATGTTTTGAGAATTTAAGACCACAAATCTCTTAATTATTATCGTTAAATGTTGCATATACTAGTATATATGCGCTAAGATCGTCCTTGTTATGTACTAGTACAGATATAGAGGACGATATGATTACTTTTAATAATGGCGCTGATCTTGTGGCAATCGCTACGAGTCTAAATCAAGTGGATACGCAGATTGGTTTTATGCATGACACGTTAAATCGTGCTGTGAATAGCTACCAGCGTCATGAACTGGCTGAATCTAAACTGTCAGCTATGCTTGAGACATCTGTGTATCTTACCCAGAAAACTTTACACCTCTTGGAAGGCATCAACCCTTTCACCACTACCAAAATCCTTTCAAGATCCATTGCTGTTATCTACGGCGTTTTATTCCAGCTGGAAGAATCTAAACGCATGGACACCAGCCGCAATGAGTTGCTAAGCGTTCTGCAAGCCCTTCTTTTTATCATTACTGATGTGCGCGCTACTGTTGCCAATATCAATCGTTTGGCCAATGGTCATGAAATGGAGTTTGCAGCGTGAGTAATGTAGTTAGCAAAACAGATGTTCTTGATGATCTTCATGCAAATATTGAGCGCTTTGCCTGGTTAAACGTTCTCATTGGCCAAGTTCGCAAAGAACTTAAAGAAGGGTCCCCTTGGTCCATAACTACGGCTAAAAAATTAGCTGATATTGCCCATTACTTAAGTGATGACTACGCGAACTGTTTGGATCTTGCTCGCGAAGACCTTGAAGCAGAACTGACCATTGGAGGTCAGCAAAATGTCTAAGCGCTTAACAAAGCTGGATCGCATGTCTCAAGAAGAAAAGGATTCAATCACCCAGTCATTCTGGAATGCTCCTGACGAGGCTGTTTTTCCTCCCGAGGATGTTGCTGTGGTTTTTAATATCTCCCTCTCCTGGCTACAAGCTAAGCGCTGCAAAGGTGATGGTATTCCCTTTTACAAGCCTGAAGGTACTCGGAAGGTTTTGTATGCCAAGAAGGATCTTCTTGCGTACTTCAATAAAGGATAGGCGCCGTAGTTTACCGGTCGAAGGGTAAATTTTAGAACGGCTTAAAAATAAATTGGTACTGACGCAAAACACTTAATGACAGGCAAGTGGATCGGTACTCGTACAGATATCATGGGTTAAAAAATGAAAAATGATTCTCAAACACTAGACCTTGAGCTATTCATCCAAAATCAGGAAAAAGCGATCTCTATTTTAGATAGCTGCTCAATGAGCATCGATTCGGCTAAAAACACTCTTCTTCGTATTGCGTCAAGTATTGATGAGTACGATCTCCCTGAAACATCCATTAAAGCTATTGCATTCTCTGCAATGCGGCTTATTGATAGCGCTGTTCAAGATATGGACGTAGTCAAAGAACTGACCGCTGTAGACCTTTCCAAGCAACAACTGGTGGTCAAGGGTATCTCTGTGCTTGTGTCTGAAACAATACGCTTCAATCACATCAAGGTTATTCAGGCCTCATGCTTCTATGCTGCCCATCAAGTGGCCGAGTTGTTTTGCAATGATCTAAATGAACTAATGGATGAAATCATTGATTCGAAAAATATGATCATCAGCGCCCATAACTCTAGCAATTTAGGTGATCAGACAGGGCCTAAAAAGAGGCTTGTTGCATGACACTCCTAGCGGTATTTCCTAATGGCTTTACCGCTCAACTTACAATCATAAGATCCCCATTCAATCTATTTCGTGCCCAGGCAGACAATTTTATCTACTGGGATGAAATGGGAGAGCGTCAGCATATTTGCACCCAGTCAGTTGAGAGCTGGG
The DNA here is from genome assembly GCF_044547685.1 of Acinetobacter sp. NPDC052428. Lineage (GTDB taxonomy): Bacteria > Pseudomonadota > Gammaproteobacteria > Pseudomonadales > Moraxellaceae > Acinetobacter > Acinetobacter lwoffii_G. The sequence continues at coordinate 9,336 of NZ_JBIUAT010000030.1, read as the reverse complement.
CCAATATCAACGGCGTAAAGATATTAGGTTCTAAGTTTGGCTATGTAGAGCATCCCCGATCAAACCACCAAGTTCAGATCCATCAGTCCAATGCTAATGGAATGGTCATACAAGTAAGAAAAAGAGTGCAATCAAATGACTCTAACTGAAGTGCGTAATGCATTAATCCTAATGGCTCAAAGGCAAAAACGTCCGCCGTATGAGATTTATATCGCCAAGGAAGTGTACTTGGCCATTAAGGACGGTACGAATCATCCACTTAAAGCTGCAGTCCTGAGTACAAATCAAGAGCCTACGCTATTGAGTGAAGGTAGAGGCTATTCAGATCCCACTGCACTCTATCTGGACAACTGGTTAAGTGCGAAAAGTACCCGAAAAAGCTATTTGCTTGGGAAATTAAAAATTAAGCCTGAATTTTTATTCAATTTGAGATTTGGACTAATCCAGGTAACACACCCGATATGGGCAGAGGTCGAAGCTGCCATTCGGGAATTCAAGGACTAGGGCGCCTTAAAGCTCTATTCAACTTTTACAATAATTCAAGGATACAACCATGACAGGCCAAGAATTCCTTAAAAAACGCGGTTTGAATAAAACCGTCATCTTCCTGAGCTGCATGCGGTCTCAAGAGACATCACATGTTCACGGTGAGAATGGTACTGAATATAAGCAAGGTCCTAATGGCCGCGCCCTTATGCTCTGCTGTGACAAGTGGACTGAGTCAGGACGTTCAAATAGCCAGCTTGAAACAGATCCGCACATGGTCAGTGTGGCATCGATCCGGGCAGCTATTAAGCGTGAGCGCATGAACAATGGCCATACACGCCAGTACAGCCTGCTTACTCCACCTGCAGGAAATGGAGAGTTAAGCCATGATTAAAACCAAGAAGGCAGAGCGCCTTATCCATGCAGCAGGCGGGCTTAAGCAGGCAAAACTTATTCTGGCCAACGTACCAGACAAGACTGCTTTTTTCTATCAGCTGCAAATTGGCCTATATGCACGCACAGGTATTGCGCCTCAAGGAGTAGTGACTTCGGTATTTCTAGGCGGAAAGTGGGTGATCTGGGGCAATCCATATGACCTAATAAAACTTAGTGAATTGCGCAGAGCTGCAATATTGCTTGAAAAGGCTAATGTGCTTGATGAGGCCTGTAACGATAGCCAGATAGATATCAAGCTGCATATAGCACTGCAGAAGTTCACCATGGGTGATTACGTTGTATATCTGGATCTAATGGATACAGATGACCTGCTTAAAATAATCGAGATACATAACCACCCAGTCAATGGGATTGGCTATGTAGTTATCACTCATACAGGCCTAAAAAGAAAGATACCAGAAGGCTCAATTCGCAAGGCAATGTCTCAGGAAAGACTTATTAAAAAGCGGATAAACCACATCGATGAGGCCTTAACCGTTTCTGAGGTTGAATTCATCCGGAGACATGTCCATGCCTAAGAACAGCCTCCCTAAAACCCAAACGCAAGCATGGCTTGAGGCCATTACTCAAGATCCAGACCGCTGCCATTATTTCACCGTGGCTAATGCCAGTGACAACTCTTCCACCAAAGGAAAATTTGGTACTTGGGATGCGCCGTTTTTCAGCATGGAAGAGGCTGAGCAATTCAAATCACTCATGCAGATCCGTTACTCAGATGCACGGCTTGTTATTGGTAGGGGTGAAATCTGTTCATCAGATGCATTCAGTCAGTGCCGGAATCGTTTCTGGACACTATGGACAAGGAAACATAAGCAGCGCATCCAGATGCTCTCAAAACAGCAATCTGGGGCTACGGCGTGACCAAGAAAGATTATTTGCCCGGCTATGACGAAGACAAGGTTATTCGCTTTGGCCAGAAAATTGGGGCAGAGGTTGCTTTCATTTTGAATGGCAATCTCCGCAATTATTACAAGAAAGGCAACAAGGACAGCAAGTTCTGTTGCTTGACCTTCACGCAACATAACAATGGCCGCCCTTTACGCTGGGAAAGTGCAAATGAGCATCACTGGAATCGTGTGGTGAGCTTTTATAAGAGTCTTGGCCATGCTGTTGAGCTGATTGAAATACCAGAATTACAGGAACAAAAATGAAGAAAGTTTATAGCTTTAAGGCTACCGGCGGCGGGTGCCGAGTTTCCGGGAGTGTCCTTGCGTTGGACATGCCTGATGCAACAGACCAGGTGATGAATGAAATTGCCGGCTATGGCCAAATGAGCGAGTTTAAATCATGTCCAGTTTGCCACGAGCAGTCAGACCAATGCCTGCCTTGTGCCTCTTATGTTGTGGATGGTGAGCGTATTTACTACGAGAAGCTGAAGGACTTTGGCGCCACCAAAGATCATGAAGTTCGATTTATCAATCGCATTCAAAAGCAACGCACAACAGCATTTTTTCACAATGGAAAACTGTATATACCAAGTCGACAAGGTAGGTCGGTTCCTTTGGCCATAGGTTTGCAGTGGGATGCATGGCAGGAACAACAAGTCATCATCGATGACCTTCGCTCTCAGCTCAACAACATGGAGCAGTGCTACATATCAAAAAAGAAAGAATGTGAATCAATATTCACCAGCATCGATGCTCTGGAAAACAAGTTCCAAGCAGCAAGAGTTCTTTGCGAGACGGCGTGTGAGCTTTTGGATGGTTACGCGCACCAGGATGCAATGGTGATTCTGGATGACCTGGAAGAAGCCCTACGAGGTGCTAGTGACTAAGAGTGCTGCTAAATATGGCGATCTATTCAATGTGGGTGAGATGGCCATCAATCGCGAGACAGGGAAAGCCAAGATTGTTCGGCATGTCAAATTTTGCCAAAAAGGCGAAATGCTACTGGGCTTTGGAAAGGTTCCTCTCGGCCTTGTACCTGCGGCGGAATATCGAAAATACGATACATCCTCTTAATGAAAATAGAAAAATCTAAAGCTTGGAGAATATTGTGATTATCACATTAAGTCAGGTTAAAAATACTTTACAGGCTCATGCACAAAACACCAAAAGGCCTGAATACACAAACTATGCGATCAGGTCAGTCCATTCTGCGATTCTGGGCGGGATAGATCACCCCTTAATGGATTTGGTCATCCAAGGTCAAAGCGATGCGGTGGCATCAGCAGGCAAAAAGGAGGCATATGCCGCTAAAGTTGATTTGTCCTCAAGACTGGTAAGAAATCGAATTGCTGCAGAAGAAACATTGGCCATTGGCGAGAATAGCTTTGTAGGAGAATGCAGCAAGCATGGATATGCAAAGTTTTATGTTTATGAAGGACGTGGGTATGCATGCGCAACTTGCAAGAAGAAAGCCCAGGTGCTGCCATGAGTACTCAGTGTCCAGCAACCATGTGTCCATTGATTGCACCGAATGGCTCTCCTTGGACCGGTGATAAGGGCGCTGTCTGCCCGGAGAAATACGGTTTTGATCGTGGCACCTCGTGCCCACATTGGGATATGTGCAAAAGCAGTGGTGGGCTGAACGGCGTGGATGAGGCACTGGCTGGCCATACGTTGGTGATTGGCCCCAATAAGCCAAAGCGCCAAAACATAGGCCCATCAAAATCATATGACTGCCCTAAGGCTGAGTTTTGCTCATGGCAGAAACAGTCACCAACCGGCCTATGTGGACCAAGGCGAGCGCTTAAAGAAGGGCTTGATCCACGTGTATGCTTATTTTAGGAGTAAAAAAAATTGGCTGAATTTATAAGTGTGAGTGAAAAGCGCCGTCTATTGGAAAACCTCGAGGTTTTAATTAAGGCGCCTGGAAAAGCAGATGAAAGTACTTTTACTCACTTCTTTGAGGATTTAAACAAATTGTTCTCTGAAGTGCTCCAGGAGGATGTACGTATTGCCCTTATCAAAAACAAAGGAGGCAAATAATCATGCCTGATAAATACATTATTGCTTTCGAGAGACCACTCAAAGCCGCTCACATACCCATGGATAAAGAAGTCAGCCTTGTGCTCACTATGGGTGATTTGGTCACTATTCACGATGCATTATCTCAGGCTACTTCAAAAATGAATGATAAGGAATTTGCCAATATTTACTGCACGATTGAAGCCGTTGAGGCAGCCATCGTCAGTAACTCTCAGGACAAAACATAAGGGCTGATTAGGTCGAAGTATCAGTCAAACATCCGTTCAACTACCGTTGGACGGTTATTACTACCAGTGACAGGCAAGAAAATGACAGAAGATGAAATTGCAGTATTACTTAAGGCAAAAGGATGGATCTCATTGGATGAGCAACTGCCACCCTTGAATAATATATTTGAGGTCGACAAGCCTATCCCATTCACTACAAAAGGATCTGATCGAAAAGGTGCATTTATTTGCAATCATGAAGAATTCCTTCCTGGTGATGAAGATATTTTGAGGGAGATGGGCGTTACTCATTGGATGGCGTGTGAAGCATGGGAGCTACTTTCTGGCTCATCAAAGATTTAACAAAAACCAGAATTCCGCATTTAGAATGCAGAATTGATTATTTTAATTTTTATAGGGTTAATGGGTATGGGGATTAAATACTGTAAGTCATGCAAAAAGCCGATGAGGCCTACAGATACGCACTGTAAGTCATGCGGAAAAGAATATAAAAATAGCCCTGTGATAATTGTAGCTATTGCTGCAGTAATTATCGCTATTGGCGTTGCGGCGTATTTTCTTATTAGCAATAAGGATTCAGGCGCCGTGGCTAAGCAAGAGATTCCTGTGAAGCAGGAGCAATCTCCTTGGAAGTATTTATCCGATAGAGATCCTATTTCAGGTGCTACTACCTATGCCGCAATCACTCAATTTGTTAATTATGATACCCGCCAGCCAGTAGAAGGGAATTTTACACTCGCATGCAATGGGCATCGTGATACAGATCTTATTATTGCTATTACATCTAGTGTGCCAGTCAGCACAGATGGTTTTGACTCTATTGGACCTACTGGCAGATATACCGTAAAAGTTGATGATAATCCGCCTATCCACGGCGTTACATCAATGGCCACACACAATACAGTCCTGGTATTAACACAGGATCAGTCTGAAAAAATAATACCTCAATTGTCTGAAGCAAAGAAAATCTTGGTTCAGGTATCTAATGTTTCGGATCAGCTGGTCGATTATGAGGCTGACTTAACTGGTGCTTCGAAGACTATAGCTAAACTAAGAGGTGATTGCTTCCCAACGCCTAAATCCGGCGTATAGCAGTTAATTGAACGCCCCAATAACGAGGTGAAAGAAATGAACGAAAAAGTAAAATTTATCCCAATTGAAACGGCACTTGAGCTACTTGAAGAACAAATCAATCAGCGTAATTTACACTCAATGAAAGAGGCTACAGACACTCTTGGCAAGCTATCAAATATCTGTGACAGTTTGGTAAGCTTGGGGGCATTGATTGATAATCTGCCAATCACTCAAGAGCAATATGACCAGATTAAAGCATCGTACGAAGCCCCTCTTGAGATAATTAATCAATGGATGCTAGAAGAGGTAGATAAATCAAAAAAAGCACAGTTTCAATTAAATTTGAACCTGGATCCAGGCATTGAAAGAGCCGATACCAACGGTAGTATCCAATAAACAAAAAGGGGCAATTAAGCCCCTTCTTGGTATCTTGTAAGCCCCTTATAGCTCACCATCTAACTTTTTCTTTTGCAAGAATATTATCAGGTCCTTGTGTGCCACCATACCAATTACTTTGGTCGAATAATTGTTCATGTTCTCACTAATAAGAGCACCAACTGCCTTAAAATCCTCCTGATATGAGCCATATTCTGGCAGCTCAAGTGAAATATCAAAGCTTGGGAAAATCATCTCTTCAAAGGTGGGCCTAAATTCTTCTAAGAATTCATCTGCCAGTGATTGCGGAAGGCCTGCCGGCAATAATCTTTGATAAACCCAACCCTTAACACTCCCCCATGTCTTTTCAATATTAGGGTTGAATGCCTGCTTCTTTTTGAACGTTACAATATTATCTTTCATTATGTTGATTTCGCCTGTGTTTTAAGCAGATTAATGAGCTGATCCATTATTGGCTTATCTTCAGCCTTCCCTGTCAATCCGAGTTTTTGATTGCCAACAACGATGGTGTAATTTACGTTGTCTCCCCCTTTATCATAGTCTCTAGTTGATGGTACGGAAGGAATAGACGGCGCTAAGTCATTCAAGCTACTAGAACCGGTAGAAGCCACATTGATACTGCGCATCAACTCATTAATCTTATTGGTCCCGTGCTGGGTAGTAATGCCCTTGGCTGCAGCCTGGTCAAACATACTTCGAATCAAGGTACTCAAAGCCCCACCACCTCGACCGTAACTCTCCATCTTGGCATCACGATCCGCTTCCATGGCTTGCGACCAGATATTGCCAGCCAGCTTTTTGGCATCTTTATCGTCATAACCTTGAGATTTCAGCATAGAGATAACATCATTCCTGTTATAAGAATCATAGTTATCCAAACTGCCGAGTGCCTTGCTTTGCTGCTTCATGGCCTTGTCAAATTCACCTTTGGCCTTATTGACTGCATCAGCCCATTCCTCAGTAGATGACTTGGCGCCGTCTATTGCCCGGGTAGCAGAGTGAACACTGCCCTCAATGCCTTTAACCCCGTCACGAACACGATCTGTCGACCGGCGCATACTGTCCAGTGACTCATTGGCCTTATCTGTGGCTTTTACAGTGGCCTTACCGGTTTCATCAATCTGCACCTCAAGATTACGACCAGCATTCATTGCATTTACTGCAGCAATTCTTCCTGCGTCACCGGATGCAGCCGCAGACTGAGCAGCTTTTTCATAAGCCTTTTGAACGCCCTCAGCAGTTGCCTTGCCGCTATCACGAACATTAATAAAATCCATTAATGCTTGTTGAGCGGCCAGCTTGAGATTCTCCTTGGTCTCAATGCCTAGTCTTTTGAAAGACTCTGTGACAGGATCGATATCATCAGGCAGTTTTTGAGCCTGCATCTTGATAGCAATTAGGCCTTGCTCTACCTGACTTGTTGAAACTTTGCCCTGGTCCCCAAACTCCTGAAGTTTGGCTTTGGCCATATCAATTTCAGCTTGGCTTTTAGCGGTCTCGAGCCAGTTAAGCCAGGCCTGATAAGTAACATCACCAGCCTGTTTACCGGTAATACCGGCCTCCTCTAATCTGGTCTTGAAGTCATTTAAATCATTCCCAGAACTATTGAATGACTTAGATACCTTGTTTAGCGAGACATCCAGATCAACACCAAATAGTTTCGCCGCTGCAGATGCTCTTGAATATGCAGTTTCAGCCACTTGACCAGATCCAGTATTAGCTTTATTTAATTCAGCTATACGTAAATCACGGTTATTGGCCAACTCTGCTTCTTTAGCGTTGATGGCATTAATTGAGGATTGGGCAGATGCTAATGCATTTAAGTCACCAGTCTTTTTGGCTTGTTCAATCTGTTGTTCCAGAAGTGCACGTTCAGCTGCAGCCTGTTTCTGATAAGCCAGATATTCTTCATCAGCCTTTTTAACGTTTTCCTTGGCCAACTTAAGAGCTTCTTCCTTTTTAGCAGCACTTTCAGCAGCCTGTTCTGCACTCTGACTTGCCTGGACACTAACCTTGCCAGCCTCATCGATGGTGACGATATAGCCCTTGGTTAATAGATCGGCCTGCATCACGCCGTCCATGACACCGCCATTGGCCTTGATAGCAGCCTCGGCATAGTCTTGAGCAGAAGCCAGCATATCCTTATCTAATGCGGCTTTATTGGCTGCATGCTCCTTTTCGCGGCCCTCCAGTTCATTAGATTTCTGAATGATTGCATCAATGGTCGACTGGTTGCCATCCTTGCGCGCTTGATTTAATTGCGCATCAATGGCAGCACGTTCGCCTGCCAATTCTTTGGCTTTCTGAGTGAGCTCTGTGTTCTTTTGAATAAGCTCTGCAAAAGTTGCGGTCTCCCCAGCTACAGCTTCATCATTTTTCTGCTGTCGAGTTTTTCCTATATTATCTAGAGCCTTAATAACCTGGACTTCATGGTTTAGCGCCAGTTCATCTGCTTGCCCGTAGAGCCGCTTGGCTTCAGCCGTAAGATCCTGAAATTCTTTAAATGCAGCCTCTTTTGCATCGCCAAGCATAAACTTGGACTTCCAGTACATGAATGCACCGGTTGCCTCATACATAGCGCCAGCAAATAGATTTACAACAATAGCTATGCCTTTGAAGCCATCATTAAATAAAGCAAATACTACACTAGCGGTCTGCAAGGCTTTGGTGAGACCGTTTGTTTTATCTTCTGCTGTATCAATACCACTATTGAAATCAAAGATAGCTGACAGTGCCGTATCTAGCACCTGAGCAGTGGTACCAAACATAGAGCCAAGTGATGCTACTAAGGACTTTACAGCCTCATAAGCGGTACTTAATGCCTCTTTAAGTGCCTCAATTGTGGCCGGGTCAATCTTCTTAAGCTGATCCCCTACCCAGATAAAGCCTTCGCCAATATCTTCGAGTATGGTCTCCACTACATCCATGTTGTCAGCAAGAGTAACCAGCCATTGCGCTACTGTTGCAGATGCGCCGTTTGCTTGGTCCATGGTGCCAATCAAGATTTGCCATTGTGTAGTGATTCGCTGTAAGGCATTGCCAATAGTGGTTGGGAACTTAGCATAATCGGCTTCAATTGCAGCTGATTGGCTGTGTAAGGCTTTAATAACCTTCTCGGCAGATAGTTCTCCATTCTCAGCCATCTTACGCAGCTCACCAGTGGTGACACCTAATGACTGAGCCAATGCTTTTGAGATGCCTGGAGCCTGCTCCATGATGGAGTTGAATTCATCACCACGTAATACGCCAGACTGTAATGCCTGGGTAAACTGAACAACCGCAGCCTCGGTGGCAGCTGCAGTTCCCCCACCGGTCTTTATGGCCATATTGATGGTTTTGACTAGGTCCAGACTTTGCTGTTGAGTCATTCCCATCTGCTTGCCTACATCATTCACTTTCGTGAATAGGCCTGCAGTGGCATCCAGACTTGAGTTGGTCATCAGCGCAACTTGATGCACCCCGGCCATGGCTTGGGTAAAGTTCCCGCCTTCACTGGTTGCAATGTTGATCCGGGCTGAAAGGTTGGTATAAGAATCTGCTGCTTCAGCAATTTCTCTAGCACCGATACCCACACCTACGGCGGCCATAGCACCAGCAAGAGCCGTAGCAGCGAATCTGGTAATCTCCATGCCCTTAGATAGCCCAGAAACACCAGTGTTAGCCTTTTGAGCGGCAGGCTCAACACCATTTAATTCACTTTTAAGCTTTTCGATTTGCTGTTCGGTGATCTTGGTTACACGCTCTACTTCTTCAGCCGGCAATTTACT
>NZ_JBIUAT010000029.1:0-34320 GCF_044547685.1 Acinetobacter sp. NPDC052428 | reverse complement strand
AAATAGACGGAAAAGATTCGGTTTACGCATTAACTTAATCGCTGCACTGGTAAACCGGATGAACTTGCAATAACGACTTTCGCAAGAGATCTATTATATGTTTAGCGTATAAGTGAAAGCCCAATTCAAGTAAATTGGGCTTTTTTATTCACTTGTTAGGTTCCATGCTGATTATTTAAGCAATGTTCCACGAATTTCTCTAATTTAAATCAATATCATCCTGTTATTTATAAGTCATTATTTCATGTGTTGGAACTGAAATTGGTTTCTAAAAAAATAGAGGACTTGATTAATTATAAGAAAGCAAAAATGGCACAGAAAGACATTTTTTAGATGGAGATTCAACTTATTCCAATTTGTGCAAAATTTGTACGTGCCTTTCAATAACATTCTATGCATCGCAAATGACAAATAAGTAAGTCGGCTGAAGCATTGATCTTCAGCTTTGAATCCGGTTTAAAACTGATCTTTCAGGGTTCTTAAACGCTGGAATTCTTCCACGCTTTCTGCGCGCAGAAAAGGATTGGTTTGCAATTCATCTTCAATACTACTTGGTAGCGTGCACTGGCCTAGCATACGTAAACGCTCAATATGTTCGAAACGTTCCAGAATTTCAGGATTATCTGGTTCGACGTGTTTGGCAAACTGTGCATTCGACAAGGTGTATTCATGAGTGCAATACACCTGCGTGCGCGGCGGCAAGGCAGCCAGACGTGACAGTGAATGATACATCTGTGAATAAGTACCCTCAAAAACCCGGCCACAGCCCATGGCAAATAAAGTATCGCCGCAGAACAGCACATCAATTGCATCAATAAAATAAACAATATGGCCTAATGTATGTCCCGGCACAGCAATTACCTGGATATCTATCCCATGAAAATTAAACTGTTCTTCATGCTCAAGCGGATGGGTGATAAACGGAATTTTGCTCAGTTCTGCCCGTGGGCCATACACAGGCAGATTTTTTCCTTGGATTAACCCCGGCACACCACCAATATGGTCTTTATGCCAGTGCGTCAGCCAGATTTGACTTACAGTTAAACCGTGTTCGGCACAATAGTTTTGCACCAATTCTGCTTCAGTTGGGTCAATCACGGCCACCTGATGTGACACGGTATGTTCAAGCAACCAGATATAATTTTGCAGTGAATTCTGGACATCAATACAGTGAATTTTAAAAGGCATCATAGCGCATCAGACCAAATGAAGATTAAAGATAAAGTAGCATAATTTCGGATGCTCTGGGGCTTGTCGATATCATCTGATTATCCTCGATTATTTTCATTTATCCCAAATTTGAAAAATTTATGATGCTGGATCATCAATGCTCACCGCATTGCCAATGGTATAAAAATGCCCGCCGGCTACATGATGAATACTTTTCCATTCTTCATCCACCTCATGATAATGCCAGTGGCCGTCGCGGAAGACCCGATTATCGGCATATGCTGCAATCACCTTGCCTATAAACAGGTCATGCATTTGCTGGTTATGCGGCTCAGGAATCAGCTCGCAAAGTATCCAGGCCGCACAACCTTGTACTACAGGAATATCAGAACCAGAAAAATGAAATAGTTCTATTCCGGATTGTGCCAGTTTGTCCGGCACATCATGCAAGCTTTGCGTACCCAGACGATAGACCATATTCAGTTGTTTCAGTGTCGGAATTTGCAGCGCGAAATAACCTGAATTTTCAATAATATTTCGGGTTTTGGTACTTTTATCCAGAACCACAGTCACTTTGGCGGGGCTGAATTCCAGTGCGCATGCCCAGGCTGCTGCCATAACATCTGTATCCTGCTGATCTTGAGCAGATACCAGTACAGTAGGGCCATGGGTAATCAGACGATAAGCTTTTTCTAAGGGAACGCTTTGAATATGGGAGTTTGTCATGCAGCACCATTTGCTCTATTTATTTACTAGGCCAGATTAATGAGATCATTAACATATTCAAGTTCATTCTTGCAAAAAAGCTTTTAAACTAGAGATCGTTATATTCAGGAATTCAAAAAATGAAAATGTACCAGGTCGATGCGTTTACCACGGAACTGTTTAAAGGCAATCCTGCAGCCGTGATTGTGCTGGATGAATGGCTCGAAGATGGTCTGATGCAAAATATCGCCTTGGAAAATAATCTGTCCGAAACGGCTTTTGTTAAAGTCATCGATAGCGATAATTATGCCATCCGCTGGTTTACGCCAACCAAGGAAGTGGATTTTTGTGGTCATGCGACATTGGCCAGCAGCTTTGTACTATTCAATCAATTTGATACGGGGAAAACGATTCATTTTCATGTAAAAGACTTAGGCATTTTTGTAGTCAATCAGGATGCAGATGGCAAGATCAGAATGAACTTTCCAGTTCGTCGTGCAGAGCCAGTTGCTGAATATCCTGAAGCTTTAAGACAGGCCTTGAGCAAACCGTTTAAACAGGTTTATCTGAACGCGCAGGGCTATATTGTTGAATATGAATCGGTACAGGATGTGCTGGATGAAATGCCTGATTTTGAACTGTTAAAACAGTTGAATGGCAAGCGTACAGCCATTACTGCTCAGAATACCTATTTAGACGTCGCAATCACTTCACAAGATACCCAATACGATTGTATTTCACGTTATTTTGCACCGAGTAATGGAATCAATGAAGATCCGGTAACAGGTTCAATTCACACCGGAATTGCACCGCTGTGGGCCGAAAAACTGGGTAAAAATGAACTGGTCGCCTATCAGGCATCAGCGCGTGGTGGGGTGCTATATTGTGCCTTGCAAGATCAGGATCGAATTGAAATTTCCGGTTATGGAAAATTATATATGCAAGCTGAAATTTATCTTTAATTTTTTAATTACATAGAACTACATGTCGTCAGGTGAGGCGGCATGTTATTTTGATGGTCCGGCTTGGAATAGATTATTCAGAAAAAGAATCATTCTCTAAGAAGGGCGCGAATAAAAATTTATATTTATAATTTGGATGAAGAATGTTGCTACGTTATAAAAATTTAAGTCTGGCGATTGTATTGTCTGGCTGTAGTGCACTGAGTTTTGCACAACCTGTTTTGGTGAAAACGGAACAAAATGTTGAAGAATACCGACTGGATAATGGACTGCGCATTATCCTGGCACCGAATGATAAAGAAAATAAAGTTTTTATGAATACGGTCTATCTGACCGGCTCCCTGAATGATCCTCAGGGCAAGGGCGGACTGGCCCATCTGCTGGAACATTTGGCCTTTAAAGGCACAGAAAATGTCAAAGGGGATGAATTCCAGCGTCGACTGGATCAATATACCTTGATGACTAATGCCAGTACCGACTATTACTCGACCAAATATACCAATGTGATCCGTCCTGAAAAAACTGCACTGAGTGAAGTCATTTTTCTCGAAGCCGAACGCATGGACAAGCTGGTGCTTCAGGAAAAATATGTACCGACTGAAATTGATATTGTAAAACGCGAGCGTGAAATTCGTCTGGATCAGCCATTTTCAGTATTGATCGATCAGGTGTTTAAATCTGCTTATGGCAATCAGTATTTAGGCCGTTTGCCGATTGGTGACCTAAATGAGCTGCAATCAATCAATATGCAGGAACTAAACCATTTTTACCGTCAATGGTATGCACCGAATAATGCCTTTGTGGTCATTTCGGGCAAATTTGATAAGGCCGAAGTCTTAAAACAGCTGGATACGCATTTCAGTCCGATTCAATCCCGAAATGTACCAGCGCAAGTGAAAGTCCCAGCGCTTAAACCAGAGCAAATCAAACAGCGTGAATTTACAGTAAAGAAAGGCAGTGATCTGGCCAAGTTTAATCTTTATTTGAATCAATCCGAAGAAAGCATTAAAACGGCTTTGGCTGTTTCGCCAACGCTCTATACTTTGCAGCCAAGTGGATATCTCTATCAGAATATGGTGGAAACTGGGAAGTCAACAGCGGTGCAATCCAGTACCTGGCTGGATAAAGACTTTAATCTGGTGTTTATGGGAGCAATCTATGCTCCGAATCATCAGGTACAGGATATTGAAAAGGGGCTGATCCAAGGCGTAGAAAAGAGCCAGCCATTTACCGAAGCAGAATTAAACCGGGCTAAAAATCTGACCCGAAATCAGGCCGACAATATTAAAAATAGTGCGACTGCTTTAGGTTCACGTTTAAGTGATTATGCAGTGGCGTATTCGGGTGACTGGAGCCAGTATTTTAAAGATCTGAGCGCGATTCAAAACCTGAATGTGAATCAGGTCAATCAGGTCTATAAGAATTTTTTAAAACCTGAATACCGTATTTCTGGCAATATTTTACCTACCCCGGAAGATCAGAAAAAAGCGCAGGAACTAGCACAAACAGAAGCACCGGCAAAAACTCTGGATCAACAGACTGAAGCAGAAGAGCCACTGAAAGATGTCAGTGTTTATCAGGCTGAAGTGAAGCAATATGTCCAGGAATCCAAACAGTATTTGTACAGTAAAGACAAACAGATTCAGCGTGGCAAGTTGAAAAATGGCATTAAATACGCGTTGTTTCCGACGACTACCCGCGATGACAAGGTTTATGCCACAATTTCACTGGATTTTGGTACTGCACAAAGCCTGATGAATAAAGGCGAGATTCTGGATCTGACCGCTTATTTAATGTTGCGCTCATCGAAAACTCAAAGCTTGCAGCAGATTGCCGATAAAATTATTGAAGTAGGTGGTTCGGCAACTGCCGGTGCATCCGGCAATGGCCTGACCTTGCAGATCAGCGCCAAAAAAGAAAAGTTTGAGGAGTTTTTCCAGTATGTGGTTGATGTGCTGAAAACGCCGGCATTTGAGCAAAGTCAGTTTGATTTAATCAAGGGGCAGACTTTATCCAGTCTGGATCGTCCTTATACTGAACCAGATACCGTGTCGAGCTTGACGATGGCTCGAACGATCGAGATTTATCAGCCTGGCGATCTGCGTTTTCATTTCGAGCCGGAATTGGCCAAAAAACAGTATCAGAAAGCGACTCGCGAACAGGTTATGGCACTGTATCAGCAGTTTTTAAAAACCCAGCATGCGCAAATAGCGGTTACGGGCGAATTTAATCCGAAATCGATGCAAAATGTACTGAAAAACAGTTTTTCAGACTGGAAAGCTGCACAGCCTTATGAGCGTCTAAAATCGGAATATCGAAGCTACCCAGCCCAGAAAATTCATGCTTTGTCTGAGCAGCGTGAATTCGGGAGTTATCAGGCATTTATGAGCATGCCGGTCGGTGCTGATCATGCCGATGCACCTGCATTACAGGTATTTCGATATATTCTGGGTGATTCACAGCTGTCGTCACGACTGGCACAAGAGTTACGCGAGAAAAATGCACTAGTCTATGGTTTTAGTGCAGATGTGCAACTCGATGAATGGGCAGATGTGGGTGCAATGATGATTAGTGCCAATTATACGGCTGGAAAATCCGCACAGGTTTCTCAGGCAGTGCATAAGGTACTGAATGAACTGCTGACACGTGGCGTGACTGAACAGGAAGTGGAAGCGGCAAAAGCCAGTATCTTGAAACAGCGTTTAACTGCACTCGAGGATGATCGTCGTATTCACACTATGTTGATCCCACAGCTGGAAAAAGACCGTAATCTGGTTTACCGGGAAAAACGTGATCAGGCGATTGCTCAACTGAGCAAAGCCGATATTGATACCATGATTAAAAAATACATCAAGCCGGATCAGCTGGTTGAAGTGATGGCTGATCAGTACGGTAAGCAAGTTAAAACATCGTAGTGTTGATAAAAAATCCCCTCAAGTGAGGGGATTTTTGATTTTAGTTTTATGCTCTAGGTTGCTCTATGGCTAAAAATAATCCCTCCGATTATGCCCACAAGGATAGATAGGGGCAGACTCCAAACAGATACAATAAGAAGAAAAATCAATATTCCACAGCCAATCAAAGCTGAAACGAAAGCAATATCTCGATCAAAAGAATGATGGATCACCATTTGATAATAATAAGACGTTATCCAGCTTGAAATAATAGTGAGTAAAATACATAGTCCTTTGCCTGAAGGCGTATTTAGACTGGAATCTGTTATCCAACTTAGCATGTCCTCATCTACTCAAAGTCGATAAAAACGTTTAGCATTTTCATAAAAAATCGACTTTAAGGCATTTTCATTGTAGTCCTGCACAATATCGCTAAAGGCATCAATAATGTTGGTGAGTGAGCTACTGACACTGTCCATTGGAAAGTTGGATGCAAACATCACGCGCCCAGAACCAAAACAGTCTAAAGTATGCTGGATCACGGGTGCGGCACGTTCCACTAATTCCTGTTTACTTGCCAGCCGTTTCTGCGTGTGAAAATCATGTCCCAAGACTGGCATAAACAGACCAGACATTTTGGTCGATACATTTTTGCATTCGGCCAGTTTTGCCAACTGATCTTTCCAGTCTGCAAATATCTGGGTGCGATCTTGTTCGGTCTTGCCTGTAGCTTTGCCCACTTTGCCAAATAAACCTGCGGGCGTACCCAGATGATCCAGCACAATAGGGGTGTTTGGAAAGGCTTTGGCCAGCGCAGTAACATCCGCAATCTGGGTAGAGTACACCCAGGCATCAAAGCTTAAATCTTGCCTGGCCAGTTCTTCAAAGCCCTTCAGGAAATCTGTGTTGCGATAGAGATGCGGTTCATCGGTCCAGGCATGAATCCCTTTATCTGGATGTACTGCAGCCATTTTACGGATGCCCCGAAACTTGGGAGAAGCTTCGCGATGCAATTGAATCAACTGTTTAAAATTTTTCTGCCGCGGATCCGCCGTGGCGACAATTCCACCCAATTGGATAGTGTGCTGATCAAAAGGAAGCCCAGCGATAAAACGGGTTTCATTTACCACACCCGTACCTTTATGGTCATGCCAGCTGGCTTCAACATGCACAATCTGCTCTATTTCATAATGTCCTGCATCTTTCTTGTAATTTGCAGGCAGATAAGGTGCAGTCAGGTGCTGTGTCAGGCCAATGGTCTCAATGACGTCTCTGGGTTTCAACAGTCGAACCATTCTGTCTAGTAATTTGGGATGATTGCCGAACAGCTTTACCGCTAGCGCTGCCGCATGTGGGGTATTGTACGGATCCCATTGGTGGATATGAGGGTCAATGATCGGGAAGGGAAGTTGCTGCATGCTATGCCTTGTTTTCGTTTATTTATTATTCAATTTATATAGTGCTTAAATCACTTTAAAGTCAATATGATAAATGACAGCAAATAAAAAAAGCCCCGCGGGGCTTTTCGTATTTTAATCAATGATCATGCTTGTGATCATGGTTATGCTTGTTGGCATGAAACTCTTCATTGTGACGGAAACGTAAATAGTTTTCGAACTGTTCACAGTATTCATCATAGTTATCTTCCAGCATCATTTGAAATTGCTGCAAGATATAAGACATGACCTGATCTTTGGCATCGCGCATTTCATTCCCATCTTTAAAGTTATTCGCTGCCACCCAGGTATTGAAACGGGCAGTACCAAATAACATCGCCGCACTGACTTGACCGCGCTTATCGCTCGGTTTTTCCTGTGAGCCTTTTTCTACGCGACAAAACTCGTTGGCTTGTTGAATAAATTCATCAGCACGTTCAAAGAATGCCGCATTTAACGCTTCTTCTTCGGTTACATCGGTTGCTTCAATCTTTTGAACCATGAATTTGTTCCTAACACTAAAATCTCAATCGTTAATTATAGGCAAAGCCTTGCAGAAACTAAACCTTTGCCTTAATCTAAAAAATAGCCTAAGCATATAAAAGTGAATGCCATGCAGGATGCGATTGCAGTACAAAGCCTAAAAAGTGATATTGCCTTATTGCGCCAGAATATTTGGCCACCAGCAAATCTAGCCAATGTTGAAGGCTTGCCGATTTATTATGGCAGCCAGTCACAGGTAGATGAATACTATAGCCAGTGGCTCGGGCTGATTGAAAGGGCACAGGATCTGTTTCAGCCTTTTATGGAAGATGAAATCTTGGATGCGATCCATCTGCCGAGTCATTTAAACTTGCCGCTGTTTTATTTTCATGTTGACCGGATTCGCATTAATAAAACCCGCGCCAAGGAATCCAAAACTTTTCGTGGGGTCGCCAGCCTGATCGAAAAATGCGGCCAGTTCGAACCCGAGCAGATTGCAGCCATGCGGCAGTGGCTTGATAGTGACGATACTGCAGCTTTGGTGGCACACCGTGAATTTGTGGATTTACGCACTTATGTGTTTCAGCATGGCCAGAGCGAATATACGCGCACCCGTTTTTATGTGAATGGGATTGTGCTGAGTGTTGAGCCACATTTTGAACTGGTCGATGCACGCGATAAGCCACGCAAGCAACGCAGCGACAGTTATAACGATCCTCTGGCAGACAATAATACCTGGAAAGTATTCGGCAAATATCGCTAGCACAGTTTGACCAAGCCCGGTCTTACCAGAAGGGCTTGGTATTTTCTGCAAACTGCTGTAAACGCTCTGCTGCTTCACTCGACAAACGCTGCTGTTCCGCACTTATCCAGCCCAGCACAAACCAGGCCTTGGCCTGTTGTTTGACATAAGGTCTGAATAATTCGTCTGCTACAAACAGATCGTTATAATGCCCGAGGCTTTCCTGCAAGGGTTTTAAGGCTTTTAGATAGGCTTTAACCTCTTTTTCAGGAAACAGGCTTTGTAAGAATTCTACGTTATAGCGTAGGCGTTTGACCCGTTTGCGTGTCCGATGCCGGGATTCAATATCCAGTTCTTGATAGTTCTCGGCATCCTGACAGATTTGCTGATGCAGCTTGCTCAGGCCTTTACATAAAATCTTATGAGAAGATTTGGCTTTGTTATCCGTTTTTTCTTGGCTAAAGCTGAACAGTTGCAGCATTAGTTCTACGGTAGCAGGACTTCTGAACAGCGCACTGATATCTGGCTGTTTTTGACGATGTGGGGGTAATTTTAGTAAGGGGGAACCTGCTTTTTCTAGTTGTGGAATCAGGCTTTCTGCCAAGGCATCACGATCTCGGGTAGAACCCAGTTGCTGAAAAATATCCCGCAGCTGTTCTGGCCATTCTGGCTGTACATGTTCGGTCACGGACTGGAAAATTTTAAAGGCACTGCGCAAACGCCGAATCGCGACACGTGCCTGATGCACATGATCACTATTATAATTCTCGGCAGCAATTGCAGTAGCATTGGGGAAAAGATGAGTCAGGCAATTGGCAACAATCTTTTGCAAAATCGTACTGATCTGATCTTTCTGTTCAAGCACTAAGGGAAGCTGATGCTGAACCGGCAGATTCTCTTCGCCATGTAATAAGGCATAACCGCGTTCCGATTTGCTCCGTGTATCCAGCCACAAAGCATAACACTGAACCCAGGGCTGAATGAAATCAATCAATTCACTCAGCTGGCCGGATTTAAGCTCAAATTCGACTTCATAAATATCGATGGCTTGATCATTGTGTCGAATTTCTCCGACATCAAAGGCAATTTCAATCTGACTGTCCAGATGACTTTCTGTCAGGACATAGCGTACGACATCAGTTTCAAATTGTAAAATGAGTGGTGTCTCTAAATCACCGAGCGCCTGTTTTAGGATTTTTTTCGCCGGTTTATGTTTGCGATATAACTGAAAATCACAATGTTCCGGAGGACTTTTTAATTCATGCTCAAGTTCAAAACGTTCAAATTGTTGTTCAGTCGCTGCTTTCAGGGTTTGAATCCATTGCTGGTCTTCCAGACGTTGCCGCAGGGCAATCTGATGTTGTTGTAATTGTTGCGCTTCAGTATCAAAGTAGCGTGCACACAGACGATGCCGAGTCGGCTGAAGTTTCTGAATGTCCTGTTCAAATTGTACACGAGACTGTGGCGGAATCTGGAATTTGAGTTCTATTTCTGCCATCGGGTCATTCCTCCGCGATGTGGGTTTTATAGATTAATATAGCCCAAAGATCGGCAGGGGTGTGATGTGCTTCTGCAACAAAAAAGCACGCCAGAGAAGGCGTGCTTTGAGTTTTTCTTGTGATATTTATTTCAATATGTTTATTTCAGGAATTTACGACTGACCAAGAACTGTTCGGTCGCTTCAAGCAGTTTCTGCGCATAGACTTCCTGCTTGGCGGTCAGCCAGCCCAGCACAAACCAGTCACTTGCTTCCAGCTCGGTCTGCTGAATATAAACTGCAGAAGAGGCCAAAGTTTGATATTCACTGGCTGCCAGTTGAGCATCGTTCAGCGCTTTGCTGTATTTCTGCAAATTTTTGACATCATAGATCGTGGTTAAAATCGGAAAGCTGAATTTGAGCTCCTGAATCCGGCCCGACAATTGATCCAGACTTTCAAAATCAGTGATATCGGTCTGGTTCATTTGTTCCTGCAAAGCTTTATATTGCTGTTGCAAGGTAGTTTGAGCAGCAGTTTTCAAGTCCAGCGAGGCATGCTCATTTTCATTTAAACTGAACATCAGTAATTCCAGATAATGATGCACATTCTGGGTAGATTTGACCAGATTACCGAGTTTCTCCTGCGCATACAGAATATCTTTGCTCAGGTTTTCTGCCGTGGTGGGATTTTGCAGGAAGCCGGCCAAGCTGTTTTGCATATGCTGTAAATGTTGCAAATGTTCAAATTGCTGCTTAAAGGCCGCCAGTTGATGTGCCCATTTGTCCGAAAGCTGTGGATGCCAGTCTTTGAAGAGCAGCAAGGTCAGATATAAGTGATCCAGTGCCAGTCGTGCCTGATCAATATGTTCCTGCTCTGCAACCTGAGCTGCAATCGCCGCGATATTCGGCAATAAATGCTGCATCTGCTGTGCAATCAGACTGTACATGGTTTTACTGGCGCTGTCTTTTTTGCTGATCTGAAATTCTTTGCTAAGGGTCGCAGGACTGACGCGCTGTGAAGTGGCCAATAGATTGCCTATTTCAGCCTTGCTGCGTACATCGAGCCAGAGCTGGTATTTCTTGACCCATTCAAAACTAAACGCCAGTAGATGTTGAATTGAACCATTTTTTAGTTCGAACTCGACTTCATGTACTTCTTGCTCGGCCTCCTGTGTGCGGATCTGTCCAATATCCAGGCTGACTTCGATCTGGGTATCTTCATAGTCAATCACCCTTAACGTACGGGAAATATCGGTTTCAAACTGGAGTTGGAGCTGGTCGAACTGATTGCCGAGCGCATTGCTGAGAATTGCCCCGGCTTCTGGAAATTCCTTATAAATATCTAAATCCAGTTCAGGAGATGCGGTTAATTCCCCTAGATCATGATTATGTTCAAAGCGTTCGATATGACTTTTTCCGGCTGCTTTTAGGGTTTGAACCCAACGTGTACCTTCCAGACGCTGACGCAGTGCTACCCCATGCCGGGCCAGTTGACGGTCGACCGTATCATAATATTTGGCTTGAAGCTGGATCTGTTGAGACTTTTTCGGATCAAGTGCCTTGAGCAGCGCAGTGCGTCTTGCCGCAGGAATCTGGAACTTGAGTTCAACTTCAACCATGATGATCATCCTATCTGTTCAGTGCAATTAAGTACTGAATCTTCACTTGAATAAGGTTTTAAAATGAGGCGGACAGCAGCCGCAATTATATTTTTAGATTTGTGCGCAGCAGATTGTAACCAAAATCAAAATGCATGTAAGACTTGACTGAGCATAAAAAGCTTAAACAGAAGTTTGAAACTTAGATTTCATCGGTTCATTTTAGGCTAAAACGATCGGATTCAGGCCTTCACGGGGATGTGCAAGATGCATTGAAGCGCGCATCAAAAGGCTGTTATTTGGCTAAAATATACGCTAAGGTAAAACAAAAAACGTCAGGATGATGATAGATGAATGTACAAGTACAACCAGAAAGTAAGAATGAGGTGATGGTTCAGCCCCAGATGCCGATTAAGAACTATCATGAATTTTATCGCTTCTATTTGACTGAGCATCGGCATATTATTAGCCGCCGTCTGCACGTGGCCGGCAGTAGCATCGGTTTATACTGTTTTGCCAAAGCCATTCGTCAAGGCAAGCCGCGATATTTTGCATATGGTTTACTCTCGGGCTATGCCTGTGCCTGGGTCGGTCATTTTATCTTTGAGCGCAATAAACCAGCCAGCTTCAAACAGCCTGTATATAGCTTTATCTCGGACTGGCGCATGTTTGGCGATGTCCTGCGTGGTAATATCAGTCTGATCGACCTTAAATACGATAAAATTTCCCGTTAAGCCAGAATGACTTTTATCGGAATGTGCCCACTTAAAGCATGAAATTTCGATAAAAGCCTTGCAAGTCTAGAATTATTATTCTAATAATTATGGTATTGCAGATTAGGTTTTTTGATCAACCATTATATTTTAATTAATACATCAGTTTTCCAAGCCTGGAGCGACCTTCTCCGGGCTTTTTTTATGCCTGTTTGCTACCAATAAATGTTCAAGATTTTGCTCATGCTATTGTGTAAATATTCATAGAAGAATTCATGTGGATTTGTGCTGAAAGTAAAAGATCCTTTCTGGCTTTGAAACGTTTTCCCACAAACGAATGACTCAAAACCAGAAAGGATCGGGTATTACAAACACAGGTATTTATTTTTCTGTTTATTTTCTGTGTCTAAGGCTATTTAAGACGCTTCGCGCCGATTGGGCTATCCCTGAAAATGGGTATTTTTAATATTAATTAATTTGAGTACGCTTGAGCCAGGCGAAAAAAAGACAAAAAAATCGCTCTTAGAATTTTGCAACTTCTCCACCAAGTTATCTGCAAAATCCTAAAAGCGTTTGTCGGAGGGCGTAAGCATTAACACGTTATAATTATTAGATCTCTTGCGAAAGTAAAAAATTGTTTATACTAGCCCCATGAAATATGAAAATTTAACTCGATTTAATGATGGGGAATTTAAACGACTCGTTGGAGTTCCTCGTCCATTATTCTTAAAAATGGTATCGGTGTTACAACACGCTGAACTTGCCAAGAAAAAATCTGGAAGACCTCATTCGTTGTGTTTAGAGGATCAATTGTTGTTAACTTTAAATTACTTACGCTGTTATAGAACTCAAATTGAGTTATCCGCTGACTATAACCTAGCTGAAAGCAATGTGAATCGTACTATTCATAAAGTTGAAAATGCTCTGATTCAATCACGGATTTTCGCATTGCCTAAAAGGAATCAAAAGTTTAGTGAGGGGGATTATGTGATCGTTGATGTCACTGAGTCACAGATTGAGCATCCCAAAAAAACAAAGAAAATTCTATAGTGGTAAAAAGAAGAAACATACGCTAAAAACACAGGTCATTTTTAACCCAAGACTAAAGCAAATTGTAAGTATACAGGTCGAAAGTGGCAGAAAACATGATCTGACGATTGCGCGTAAGTATTTTAAGGAGATGATCATTTATCCTTGTATTATGGCAGATTTAGCCTATAAAGGATTTCATCAGATTAAGAATAAGTTACTCATTCCAATCAAGAAACCTAAGAATTTATCATTACCCAAAATAGCAAAACAGATCAACCAAGAAATCAGCCGGCGTAGGATCACAATTGAACATATCAACGGCAAACTTAAATATTTTCGGATATTAACAGAACGCTATAGAAATAGACGGAAACGATTTGGTCTAAGAATGAATTTAATTGCTGGAATGGTGAACTGGACGCTCTTAAATTAACTTTCGCAAGAGATCTATTGTTATAAGGCGATTAAAACGCAGATTTGAAAGTCCGTATATCCCTGAAAATGGTGATATTTGAGATTTAATTGACAAATTGCGCTAAAAAACTGCAAATCTGTTGCTGCCCAGTCTTAGAAACAGCAAGATGGCGGCAATTAAACCGAGTTATGCCTATAATAGAGCCATCCTAGCAAGTGGCGAGCAAGATGCGCGGTTTATATTTAATTACCAATGATGATCCATTAGAGCTTTTATTGGCGAAGTTGGAAGGTGCAATGGCCAATGGTGGTGTTGCGGTCTTGCAATATCGCCGTAAAAAAGTGGCGAAAGAAGATCAAATTTACGAAATCGAGTACATGAAAGCCATGTGTGCTGAATATGGCGTACCTTTCGTGATTAACGATGATCTGGAAATGGCGGTTAAATACGGCGTGGGTGTGCATTTAGGCCAGGATGATGGTTCGATTGTCGACGCTGTTGCGCGTTTGCCTAAAGGCGTGTTGATTGGCCGTAGCTGTAATAACTCACTTGAGCTGGCTAAACAGGCCATTGCCGATGGTGCGAATTATGTGGCATTTGGAGCAATTTATGCGACTGATAGTAAACCTGAAGCGGGTAATATTGGTCTTGAAACCTTAAAACTGGCCAAAGAAAAATTGAACGTGCCTCTCTGTGCCATTGGTGGTTTAACGGTTGAAAATTCAAAGGATGTCATTGAGTCAGGTGCGGATTATTGCGCGGTGATTAGTGATATATTGGGACTTCCTATGAATGCCATTCCTGAACGTTTAGATGAATGGTCTGCGCTTTTTCAAGCTATAGCATAAAATTTTTTGATTGATTTAATTTTGAGTCGAGTGCCTTCATGAGCTTATCTCCAAAGCAAGAACAATTGTTCAAACAAGCCAATAAACATATCCCGGGTGGCGTCAATTCACCTGTACGCGCATTTAATAGTGTCGGTGGGACGCCGGTCTTTATCGAAAAAGCCCAAGGTGCGTATCTGTATGATGTCGATGGCAAACGTTATGTGGACTATGTAGGTTCATGGGGGCCGATGATTTTGGGTCATGCGCATCCAGCGATTATTAAAGCGGTTCAGGATGCCGCAGTAGACGGTTTGAGCTTTGGTGCGCCCACAGTTCATGAAACCACACTGGCAGACATTATCTGCGAGATCATGCCATCGATTGAGCTGGTTCGTATGACCAACTCGGGTACAGAAGCGACCATGACCGCGATTCGTTTAGCGCGTGGTTATACTGGCCGTGACAAGATTGTAAAATTTGAAGGCTGTTATCACGGTCATTCGGATTCATTATTGGTAAAAGCCGGTTCAGGTTTATTGACCAGTGGTGAAGGGGAAGCGACGTCTGCAGGCGTGCCAGCGGATTTTGCAAAACATACGCTGACACTTCCATATAACGACATCGCGACTTTAAA
Organism: Acinetobacter sp. NPDC052428; assembly: GCF_044547685.1. Taxonomy (GTDB): domain Bacteria; phylum Pseudomonadota; class Gammaproteobacteria; order Pseudomonadales; family Moraxellaceae; genus Acinetobacter; species Acinetobacter lwoffii_G. The sequence continues at coordinate 19,229 of NZ_JBIUAT010000029.1, read as the reverse complement.
AGAATGCTTTGCCAAATTTGGTTCGGAAATTGCCGGCGTGATTGTTGAGCCAGTCGCAGGCAACATGAACTTGGTGAAACCAATTGACGGTTTCCTGCAAGCGATTCGTGATGTCTGTGATGAACATGGTTCAGTGTTTATCATTGATGAAGTAATGACCGGTTTCCGTGTCGGTTTGGGTGGTGCGCAAGCACATTATGGCGTTACTCCGGATTTAACCACTTTAGGTAAAATCATTGGTGCAGGTCTGCCAGTGGGCGCTTTTGGTGGTAAGCGTGAAGTGATGGAATGTATTGCACCATTGGGTAAGGTATACCAAGCAGGTACATTGTCGGGTAATCCACTGGCAATGCGTGCCGGTATCGAGATGTTCAAGCATTTACGTACCGAAGGTTTTTATGAAAAATTAACCGCACAACTCGAAAAATTGCTCGCCGGTTTACAAACTGCTGCTGATGAAGCAGGCATTCCATTCAAGACCCAACAAGTGGGCGGTATGTTTGGTCTTTACTTTACCGATCAGGAAGATATTACTAGCTTCGACTCTATGCTGAAATGCGATGTCGATGCGTTCCGTAAATTCTTCCATGGCATGTTAAATCGTGGCGTAAACCTTGCACCATCTGCTTTTGAAGCAGGATTTATTTCTGCTGCGCATAGTGATGAAGATATTGCTTACACGATTCAAGCGGCTAAAGAAACTTTTGCTGAGATGAAAGCGTAATACCTCTCCCAAACCCTCTCCTTAAAGGAGAGGGCTTTCATCTATCGAATAGAAATGAAAATTTAAAGACTTCCTCCAGTATTCTTGCGCTATATATGGCTCAGGCTTAGGGGGAATTACATTTAAAATTAGAGATCATTTTCATGCAAACCAAACATTATTTGACTTTAAGCGATGCGGAATTTTTATTAGATCAAGCCCATCAATATGCCATTCAGAACAGTTTTAATGTCAGTATTGCAGTCGTAGATGAAACGGGTAATTTGCTTGCGATGAAACGTATGGATGGTGCAGCACCGATGACTGCAAATCTGGCCATCGAAAAAGCCAGATGTTCTGCAATGGGTCGCCATCCATCCAAGCTGTTTGAGGATATTATCAAAGGCGGACAGATGGGTTTTCTGACCATGGAAAGTTTCTCAGGAATGCTGGAAGGTGGTGAACCGATTATGTATCAAGGGCAGTTGGTAGGTGCAATGGGCGTGTCAGGTGTAAAGTCGTTTGAAGATGCGGAGATTGCACAGGTAGCGATTGAGAAGTTTTTGGCGCAGCAAAGCTAATCTAAAATAGAAATTGATCAGCTCAATTTAATAAAATCATCCAAAGATGTTCCAAAATGAAGCGTGGAATGTGAAATGTCAGCTAAAAAGCCCAATCGCTAATGATTGGGCTTTTTACACCAATATAAGAGTTTGTTTTAAAATGAAATTTACAGAGGATTTCATATAACATGTATTATATTAATTTTAGGAAAACTTAATTTTCAAATGCGACAGAAGCAGTCATCGCTCGTAGACACTCGCTCAATTCTTATCTATAACTATAAAAAAATGATTTTGAAGGAATTTTTATGAACGTAGCTTTAGTAAATTTACAAATGGTATGTGTTCATGTTGTGAACAGCTACTCTAAATCTGAGACAGGTTTCGGCTCTTACAAAATTCCAGATATTAGGTGCTCAAAACCCTTAATTTATAATGTTAAAAAAAACGATCAATTGGTTTTTTTACAGAGAATGTTAGATTTAAAAATTGATAATAAAGAGATCAATTTATCGCTTCCTAATGAGATCGGACTATCATTGAATATATTTACTAAAGCTAGAGATGAAGCTGAAAATCTACTAGAAAAACTTAAAAAAGATATGGAAAAGAATAAAGATTTTTATAGTGAAAATGTCTCGTTATTTTATGACTATATTGAACAAATACAAATAGCATCTGTTTTTTCTTATAAAGCAGTTGAAGCATTTTGCAACGCCACAATCCCTAATGACTTCGTTTATAAAAAAACAAACTCAAAAGGTATTCAAGAAGTCTATGAAATTTCTCAAATTGAAAAATGGATACCAACTTCAGAAAAACTCACTGAAATTATTCCAAATATTTTGAACTGTGAATCACCTAAGCAAATCAAGTATTGGTCAATGTTTAAAGAATTAGAAACCCTTAGAAATGAAATTATTCATTCAAAAAAGAAAAATAGCATTGAAAATACAAAAAAATGTTATCAAATAACGTATTAGATATTCTTAATTCAAGCATTTATATTCTTAACCACTTTATTCAAAACGATATATCGAATGAGGTTTTTCCATTAGGTTTTTTAGATAAGAAGTGGCGAATTTATGAAATTGATGACCCGAAGAAAATTTTTGAGTGGACTCATTGGGCAGAGTGATTTTTAGTGCCTCAGATACTCCTCTTTTGCTTATTTTAGTTTTAGCATTTAGTCCTTATTTGGCTAAATCACCCTATTTTTAGGATAGTCGCGTTAATCAACTCTAGGCATATTTAATATAATGGCGATTATACGAAATTAGAACAATAATCATCTGTGAAATCAAAGTGTTTTTCAAATAATGCTAAACTAAAATAGCATGAATCATCATGCTATTTTGTATTTATAAGAGCCTCCCATGCTGTACTCTATGCCCAAAAAAATCCAACTTGCTCCATCCCAAGCTAAATGGCAGCTGTCCTCAACACAATCTGTTTTGGTTTTAGTTGGATTGCAAAACTTGCGTATGCAACAGGGCATACAAGAGAGTGGACTCATGGTGAATTTGATTCAACTAACCAATAAAGCCAAAGCGCTGGATATTCCGATTGTTGATTTGTACGGTGATGATTTGATGCAAGGCATGCAGCAATTGGGAGAATATGCCTCAACGCATCCGCAGCTGATTTTTGCCGGGCAGGTTACACCGATGCTGAAACAGATTTTGCCGCATCTGATGAGTGTGACGGATCAAATCGGTGTGGTCGATGATGCGATTTTATTGGCAAATCAAGATCAGCATATTCAGTGGATTGAAAATATTTCGGCACAGGGGATACATCACTTAAATACCTATAGCCTGACTCGCTTATGGGATTTAAGTGCGCCGTCAGAATATGTATTGTCAACCAAAGGCATTATGTTGGCTGTCGCGGAACAGCTGGATATAGATGCCTTAGAAATTGATCCCTATGTCGATTTAAAAAATTATGGTCTGGATTCGGTAGCGATGGTGAGTCTGGTCGGTATATGGCGTGCGCATGGTGCCAATATCCGTTATGAAGATGTGCTAAAACATCCGTCTTTGCATGAATTGGCAGGCTTCATTTTACAATCCTCAGGTTGATGCGCTGCGATTGAGCAATTTTATGCGCTAAATCGGAAATTTCATCGTCATTTACATAAATGCGCATTGTAATTATTGGCTAAGCTTTCTATCATTGCCGCCTTGTTTTTCACGATCAGCCTGGGATTGAACTTTGAGTAATTTTCTAACCGAACATCTGATACATCGTGATGACGATTTCATGGTCATCCACAAACCTGCAGGTTTACTCACAGTTCCCGGTAAAACAGAAGACTTACAAGATTGCCTGATCAACCGTCTGGTCAAATTAGAACCCAAAACTTTACTGATTCATCGACTGGATCGCGATACATCCGGTATTTTGGCCTTTGGTCTGAGCAAATGGGGACAAAAAACCATTTCCCGCCAGTTTCAGGAACGCCAGACTGATAAAACCTATCAGGCTGTGGTTGCAGGTACACTCGAAGGTGAAGGCACTATTGAAGTGCCAGTGGTGTATGATCCAAGCCGTCCGCCTTTACATATCGCAGATCCCACACATCATAAGCCGGCCATCACGCATTGGCAGGCGATTGAACATTTTAATATTCAGGGACAGCCTGTGACCCGGGTGAAACTGATCCCAATTACCGGCCGTTCACATCAGCTACGGGTGCATATGCAATATCTCGGACATCCGATTATTGGCGATACCTTATATGCGACACCCGAACAGCAACAGCTCAGCTCGCGTTTATGTTTACACGCGGAACGTTTGAGTTTTTATCATCCTCAAACAGAGCAGTTGGTCGAATTTTATTGTCCGGCGCCGTTCTAGGAAATACTTCTTTAATCGGCGTGAATTATGCTCACTTTTTAGTGGGCTTTATGTCAAAATACATTGCTTGAAGGTGTGAAATTTTGCTCCAATGACGTTTCGTGATTGAGCCTAATATTCATAATCTTGTACTTAAGATAAAGGTGGAAAAATTGCAGCAATTTGCTATTGGTCAACGTTGGTTATCAGATACTGAAACAGAACTCGGTTTAGGCGTTCTTATTGATGTTGATGAGCGGTCGGTCAGCATTTTATTCCCGAAAAGCGATGAAACCCGCGTCTATGCACGCAGCAATGCACCCTTATCTCGTATCGTATTTAATGTGAAAGATGAATTACAGGATCAGGAAGGGACCAAGTGGATTGTAGAATCCGTTGAAGACCGCAATGGCGTGGTACGTTATCACGTCGTTCGTACCTTGGAAGATGGAACTGAAGAACGTAAATCGCTGAATGAAACCCGTATTGGTGCAACCATCCAATTGTCTAAGCCTTTAGACCGTTTATTGGCCAGTCAGGTTGATTATAAAGAATGGTATGACCTGCGTATTGAAGCGTTGCTGATGCAGGCCAATATGCAAAGCAGTCCACTGCGTGGTCTGGTGGGTTCACGTGTCGGCCTGATTCCGCATCAGCTGTATATTGCACATGAAGTCGGTCAGCGTTTTGCACCGCGTGTATTACTGGCCGATGAAGTGGGTCTGGGTAAAACCATCGAAGCGGGTCTGATCATCCATCAACAACTCAAAACCGGCCGTTCTGAACGCATCCTGATTTTAGTACCGGATTCACTGCAATATCAGTGGATGATCGAGATGCGTCGTCGTTTTAATCTTGAGTTTTCGCTGTTTGACTTGACCCGTACTGCATCGATCAAAGAACATGATCCTGAACAAAACCCGTTCTTGACCGAACAAAAAATTATTGCCTCTGTCGATTTGATGGTCGACCATGAAGATTTGCGTGAACAGGCACTAGAAGCCGGTTTCGACTTGCTGGTGGTCGATGAAGCACATCATTTGATGTGGAGTGAAGAAGATGGCGGTAATGACCGTTATGATCTGGTCGAAGAACTGGCTGAACATACGCCGGGCGTGTTGTTATTGACGGCGACACCTGAACAGCTCGGTGTGGAAAGTCACTTTGCACGCCTACGTTTGCTTGATCCGCAACGTTTTAACTCGCTGGATCGTTTCCTCGATGAAGAAGCGCAATATCAGCATACGGCTAAAATTGCAGAAGTGCTGATGTCAGATCTGCCGCTAGAAGCTGAGCATTTCACTGCGATTGAAGCCTTGTTAGGACATCCAATTGAGGATCTTCCTGAACAGCGTTTCCGTGCGATTCACGAACTTTTAGACCGTCATGGTACAGGCCGTATTCTGTTCCGCAATACGCGTGAAGCAATTCAGGGCTTCCCGGGACGTGACTGTCAGCCCGCACCATTACCGGCACCAGAACACTGGTCTAAAGACGGTAAATTACGTGAGCAAATGTGGCCTGAAGAAGCCCAGCTAGATGGCTCGTGGATGGAAGCCGATCCACGCGTGATGTGGCTGATGGAGCGTTTGCGTACCGATTTAAAACACAAGAAAGTCTTACTGATTGCACGTAGCGGTCCAGTGGTTGAAGCGCTGGAAAATGTACTGCGTTTACATGCCGGTATTCGTACGGCGATGTTCCATGAAGGCATGAGCTTGTTAGAACGTGACCAGGCCGCAGCTTATTTTGCTGAAGATTCGTATGGCGCGCAGATTCTTCTTTGTTCGGAAATCGGTTCAGAAGGACGTAACTTCCAGTTTGCCTCTGATCTGATTCTGTTTGACCTACCTGCGAACCCGGACGTGTTGGAACAGCGTATTGGTCGTCTGGATCGTATCGGTCAGGAAAACCGCATTCAGATTCATGTGCCTTATCTGGTGGGAACTGCACAAGAACGTATGTTCCGCTGGTATAACGAAGCGCTGAATATCTTCAGCAATATTTCTCCAGCTGCACAAACCTTGCAAGAAAATTTTATTGTTCGCTTGAAAGACTGTCTATTGGCAGACAAAGGTCAAGAGTTTGAAGACCTGCTGGAAGAAGTTAGCGTGCAACGTGAAGCGCTGGAAGCTGAATTGCAGGAAGGTCGAGACCGTTTGCTTGAGTACAACTCTTGCCGTCCGGTGGTGGCACAGGAAATTGTCAACGCGCTTGAAGACTATGATGACAATACCACTTTGCCGATTTTCATGAAGCGCTTTATGGCGTCTACGAATATCGACTTTGACGAGCAAAGTAACGGTACAGTGATCATCAAGCCAACCGATCAAATGCAGGTTCAAGGTTTGACGTTGGATGAAGAAGGGATTACAGCGACTTTCTATCGTGATCAGGCACAAATCCGCGAAGATGCGCAATACCTGACACTGGAACATCCATTCACTGAAAGTGTGATGGAAATGATCAATACGCAAGGCTTTGGTAGCACTAACGTTGCGGTACTAAAATCTGCAGCACTGCCACAGGGTTCGGTATTACTTGAAGTATGGTTCAAGGTCGATGTGGTGGCTCCGAAAGCATTGAACTTGCCGTCTAGCTTGCCGCAACAGTTAATCCGTGTCTTGCTCAGTGAAAAAGGCCAGGATCTTTCCCAGAAGATTGCACCAGAAATCCTGAAGCCTTATCTACATCATTTGGATGGCAATAGTTGCCGTCAGGTGGTGAAAGCACGTCGTGATGTGATTGAAGCACGTTATCAGCAAGCGCTTGAACTGGCACGCAGTGCATTGCCGGGCTTCAAGCAGCAAGCCAAAGAAGTGTATGGCAATAAATGGCAATATGAAATTGATCGCCTGACCTATTTGAAGCAGTTCAACCCAAGTATCCGTGAAGATGAAATTGCGCGTTTACAGAAGTTGCAGAAAGAAGGTCTAAGCCTGCTGGATGGTCTATCGGTAACACCGGAAGCAATTCAGGTGATGGTCGTCGTCAAGCCTTAAGCTTTAAATCATTAAAAAATGCAGCTTTCGGGCTGCTTTTTTTATGGGAAAAATCCGGGTTTATTATTTTCTTGTCGGAGAATGCTGGTCTGTCATTTTTCTCCTGTTTAAAATCAGCCTACTGAATAATAAGAATGACAAAGCATGTCAAAAGCACTGATTACCCTTGGCACAAAGACCAGTCATGGCGGCATGGTGACTGAATGTGAACTCTCTTTTTTGATCAATGGTATTGCCGTGCATTTAAATGGGATGAAGCATTATTGTCCCAAATGTCAGACCATGGTCACCGCAATTTCCAGCAATTTGTCTATTACTGTCAAAGGACGGGCAGTGGTCATCGCGGGGGATAAGGCCAGTTGCGGCGCGACTTTTCTACCGATGCAACATTTGACTGTATCGCAGAAATAGACTTTAAATTCTGAAGAAGTACAGAGAAATGACTTTGAGGTCATGTTTTGAGCATTTTTGCACTGCCGAATCAAGGAATAGATCAGTAAGCTCATTCGATGATTTCAGGATGAATACGCGCTGCGTTTAAAAAATAATGAAACAAGCCCTACATTTTACTCATGCTAATGGTATCCCTGCGGCAACTTATCAAAAGTTTTTGCATTGTTTTCAGCAAGACTATGAAGTCAAAGCGATTCCCTTTATCGGCATGAATCCGCAATATCCAATTACGCGAGACTGGCGTTATCTGGTCGATGAAGTCATTGCAGATATTGAGCAGCAGTTTCCTCAGCAACAGGTGATTGGTTTAGGGCATTCCTTTGGTGGTCTGGTGACCCTTATGGCGGCGTATCGACGTCCCGAACTGTTTTCCAAGCTGATCATTATGGATCCACCATTTGTGATTGGAAAAAACAGCGCCATGTTTGAACTGATCAAAAAGCTGAATCTAAAAAGTGTCGATCGTTATACACCCGCAGGAATTACGCTAAAACGCAAAGATTATTGGCCATCGAAACAGGTCGCAATTGAAGCACTCCGGTTTAACCGCTTATTTAAAAATTTCGATGAGCAGTGTTTTGCTGATTATATCGAGAGCGGCATTCAGCCAGAACCTGAACGTGGTGGGGTGACGTTAACTATTCCAAAACAGATAGAAGCGGAAATCTTCCGGACTGTGCCAGCCTGGTGGTGGAGAACACCACGCCGACCGCCTGAAGTGCCGATGCATCTGATGACTGCAGAGCAAAGCCAGTTTTATCAGCAGGGTTTGCCACAAGGGATGCACAAGATTTATCGGATTAATTATTCTGTGGTCGAGGGCGGGCATATGTTCCCGCTTGAGTATCCGGAAGCCACTGCAAAGGCAGTCAAAGCTCAACTCGCACTTTTGTAATCATCATAAAAAGAGACTTTGATTACGTCTCTTTTATATAGCTTCATGCAGGTCGGAAAATTAGCGTAGTTGAGAATCTTCCAGATGACGCGCACCTTCAAGAATCATCCGAATCATGATCATGGTCTGTTCGGCAATTTCTTTACGGTCTTCGGCAGGCATATCAATCACATTGGCCCCCATGTTGAACACCAGTTGGGTAATCGCTTTGGCGGCAATATCCGGATGAAATAACTTCTTGTTGTTTAGGCGTTCCAGACGAATCAAATCTTCTTGAAGTTCCTGCTGAAAATAATTTAACTGGCGTTCTACTGCCTGTTTATAAGATTTAGAACCGGTATAGCCTTCACGTAATAAAAGGCTCAGATTACCTTCATCGGCATCCAGCTGGGCAATAAAAACTTCTACAGAACTGCGGATGATGCTGTTCTGGCGAGAAGCTTGCAGACGTGCTTCATGCAAAATCTGACGCAATACAATTCCGGCACGATCAATCAGCTCAATGGCCAGTTCATCAATATCTTTAAAATGACGATAGAAGCTGTTCGGTGCAATACCGGCTTCACGCGCGACTTCACGTAGACTTAAAGAGGAAATACTTTTTTGTGGCCCAATCAGATTCAACGCAGCCTGAAACAGTTCTTCCTTGGTAATGGTGGCCTTGCGACCGACACTCCGTACGATAATCGGCTCATCAATGCTTTTCGATTGTAATAAAGATGCGTCACTGCTTATTTTCATTGAAGGCTCGTTCATCGATAGGTTCATGCATGAATCATTTTATTATAACCGAGCCAGTCAAGCTTGTGAAATGATTAGAAACAATACGGTTGTATATACAAATATATATACATGTGTATAATAATTAAAAACCCAAGGTGATGTCACAAACGATGCATGTACTGCAAAAACTTAAAATGCCATTGAATGCACTGTCTGATAGTGTAGTTGATCAGCATGCAATTAATTTCTGGATTCAGAAACTCAATCCTGTATGGTCGTTGAATCAGCCATTAGGCAAGATCGTGCATATAGAAAATGCAGCACAGGATATGCTGAGTCTGAAAATTCAAGTGAATCGCTTATTTAAGTTTGGTGAAGCAGGGCAGCATCATCCGGTCTATGTGGTGGTAAACGGCATCCGTTATGAACGTAGCTATAGTTTGACCCGTGTAGATGCGCAACATGTTTTATTGACCGTGAAAAAAGTCAATGCCGGTAAAGTCAGTACCTGGTTGGCAGAACAGGCACAAGTAGGTGATGTGATCGAATTTGGTCAGCCTTATGGTGATATGACCTTGCCTGTGCAGACGAGTCCATTGATCTTGCTTGCAGCAGGGAGTGGTATTACCCCAATGCTCAGTATGCTGGAAAGCTTGAGCAAAAAAGGTGAACTATCTGCACCGGTTACTCTCTGGTACTGGGTTAAAAAAGATCAGGATGCCGCATTTAAAGCACGGTTTGAAGAACTTGCTCAGAAACATGCAAATTTCTCATTTCATGTGTATGCCACTCAAGAACAGCCAGCTGCTGCGCGTCTGGATGAAACCTATCTGACCGATCTGCAAAATCTGGAAAATAGCATCGTATATTGCTGTGGTCCTTCAGGTTTTGTATCCAAAGCAGAACAGCTTTTTGCTCAGGCAAAACAGTTTAAAGGTGAAGCCTTCAGCATGAGCTTGGCGGATCAATCGGATACCGGCTTTATTAATGTCACCCTGACCCAGTCGAAAAAAATTGTCAGCATTCCAAAAGGCCAGTCCATTTTGGTGAGCCTGGAACAGCAAAATATTAAACCGACACATGGTTGCCGTATGGGCATTTGTAATAAATGTGCCTGCAATAAAGTAGAAGGTTCGACCAAGAATTTGGTCAATGGTGCGCAAAATACCGAACCCGGCAACCTGCTCAAAATTTGTATTAACTCAGCGCAGACTGACCTTGTCATCGACTTATAAGCGAGTTTTATCCTATGAATATGCCAGTAAAATTACAGTATTTTAAAAATCCTAAAAACCGTGAATTAACCCAGTTTGAACTTGATGAACTTGCACGTGAACTTGATGCGATTAAGCAAGAAGTGTTAGATGATCTAGGTGAGAAAGACGCCAAATATATCCGCCGTGTCTATTCAACTATTCGTTATTCGTCGATTGCCGGTCGCGCCTTATTGTTTGCAGGCTGGTTCCCGCCAGCATGGTTATTGGGTACAGGCTTATTAGGCTTTGCCAAAATTATGGAAAATATGGAACTGGGTCATAATGTCATGCATGGTCAGTATGACTGGATGAATGATCCTAAACTCAATGGTCAGACCTATGAATGGGATATCGTAGGGACTTCAGACAACTGGCGTCAAACCCATAACTTCAAGCATCATACTTATACCAATATTAAAGGTATGGATGATGATATCGGTTATGGCCTATTACGCCTGTTCCCGGAACAGCGCTGGAAACCGGGATATTTATTGCAACCGATTTATGCAGTGCCATTCTGTTTATTGTTCCAGTGGGGGGTTGCAATTCAGAATCTTGAATTGGGTAAATACTTCAAAGGTCGCAAAAGCAAAGAGCAGACCAAAGAAGAATGGCGTCCAATGCAGAATAAAATCGGTAAGCAGCTGTTTAAAGATTATGTATTCTTTCCACTCATCGCAGGTCCTGCGGCTTTACCGGTTTTGACCGGCAATATGGTGGCCAATGGTCTGCGTAATATCTGGACATTCAGTATCATTTTCTGTGGTCACTTTACCAAAGATGTGGAAGTATTCCCGAAATCGGTACTGCAAAATGAAAGTCGTGGTCACTGGTATATGCGCCAGATTCGTGGTTCATCCAATCTGACTGGTTCTGAGGCTTTCCATATTTTAACCGGCCATTTAAGTCATCAGATTGAACATCATCTGTATCCTGATGTGCCTGCACGTCGCTATCGTCAAATGGCACCAAAAGTCCAAGCTGTTTGTGAAAAATATGGTTTGAACTATAACAATGCCAGCTTGGTAAAACAGTACGGCAGTGTGATCAAACGTATTGTGAAATATGCATTTCCGTTTAAGAAATAATTTTTCTTAAAGCTAAAAAACCACTTCATTTGAAGTGGTTTTTTTTATTTAGGAGGCTAATACTTACAGGAAGTAAAAGCCCTGATTGCGAAGCTATTTAAGATAATTTCAAGGCATAAAGTAAAAAGTTAATCTGCCATTTATAGCATTGTCTAAAGGTGTTTAGTAGGGTCAGCCAGATAAAATAGAAAGGACTAATATGGCATCGAATGAGCTGAAATATTAATTTTTGGAAGCTGTTGATCTTGACCCTCAAAATAGCTTTGCTGCGCCAGACTGAGCATTTCTATATCTTCCTTGCTATTCCCATAAGCATAAATTTCAGCATAATTATCCAGATTATATTTTTCTAGAATTCTAATTTTCTTTTGTGTGTTACTACAGTCAGGAGTTTGATAAAACCCTGTCAATTTCCCAGCTTTGATTTCAACTTCGCTACAGATTAAATCGATATTTAAATAACTGCACACCGGTTTAAGATACAAATCCAATGAGGCTGATACCAGCACGACTTCATGTCCTAATTGTTGATGCTGTTTAAGTTGTTCTAATAATTTCGGATTCAACTTGAATATTAGTTGTTGTGCATAATCCTGAGCTAATTGCAGAATTTCCTCTGCATCACTGTTTTTAAACATGCTGGCATACAATTTGGGTCGCATGCGGTGTGCCGGATAGAAATTTAAATAATAGGCCTGTATCCATGGCAAAATTTGCATGCCGCGTTTCACAATATGCCGTTTTCTTAAGGCATGGAAAATGAACCCGGTAAAGCTATCATGTAGATACAGGGTTCCATCAAAATCAAATAAGGCTAGAGTTTTAGATTTTTGATTTTGCGCATGCATGTTTGATATCGACCATCGACGCGGGTAGCAAACCAGTTAGTATTATAATCACGACTTAATTTTGGTCCGGAAATGACCACTTCAGGCATAATGGCATAGATAGGATCTTTACCCGTTTTTTCCTGATAAAGCTTGCTGACACCACGATAAGTCATCGTATCTTCAAAGTCTTTATCTTTTTCTTTCTTTAAATCAGCTCGGATTTGACGTTCAGTGATAATAAAATTATTTTTGGCAAAAACACTGATTAACTCACGCTCAGATTGACTCTTCTGCGAACGGATCGCGCCATCTTTAGTATAGAGCAATAAGTCGCCATCCAGATCAAGTTCGGCTTCAGTTAAATCATTTAACATGCTCTGAAAAGCGGCATTTCGACTGGAATACATGCCCGAGTTATAGTCCGCAAAACGATAAATTGGCTTGTCATAATCCGCCGGATACATCATCAGGCGATGAATCCCATAATACAGACCGCCATATTGACTGTAGAGATCGGTACGTAACTCTGCGATATTGCCGCCTTGGCGTTTATGTTCTTTCGCATAGCTGATATGTACCTGCATTGAACCCAAGGTGGTAATTGGATTCATTTTCTCGCCAATATTCTGGCCGACCAGTTTGGCAGCACCAGTCAGGGCGCTAACATGATAATGCTTTGACATATAATCAAATATTTCACGATATAATTCGTCGAGTTCACGTTCGGTTTTGACCCGGCGCATCTGGCTTAAGTAGTTGTCTTCAGGACTCGGATGGTTCTTGAGAACTTCCTGGAAATATCCTGCAACTGTGCCACCAATTGCTTGACCAAGCTTATCTTTGAATTTTTCATCAAGGCGACCTTGGACTTCCTTAACCGCCTTTTCACCCAAACCCGGAACAGTAGGATCTGCAACAAAGTTAGATTCCTGATCAACCACTGCCACAATGGTGCAGACATTTTCCTTGGTCTGAGGAATGCCAAGCTGTTCAGTAATATCGTAAATATCTTGTGCCCAGGACTCACGTTGATTCACCCGACTAGGAATGGCTTTACGAATATGTTCAACTTCAAGTGTCGGTTCATCATCTTTTGACCACCATGAACCATTGCCACAGCCGGCAAGACCCAGAGAAAGTGCAAGTACAGACAATGACTTAAAAGAAAAACAAGAAGCGAAAGTTTTATTCATGGTGTCGTAAATTAATTGAAAAGATGAGCTAATAAGGCAGATGCAGTATACTATGCCCATCAAAAAAGTGATGAATTTATATGTATATTGGTCCATATCAACTGTCAAACAATTTGATTGTCGCTCCCATGGCAGGTGGGATAGATTAATCACATATACATTATAAAAATTATTATTTATTAGTATCTTACTGAATAGCCACATGGTGCAAGGTGCAAAATAGGTGCAACCATGCGGCAATTAATCAATAATTTAGCAATCAATGGTTCATTGCTACCCAGTCTTTCTTAGACTCTTTTTGTATTGCTTCAAGCCAGAATGCTACATCACTTAGATGAACATAAAAAGGTGAGTTACGTCCATCGGACTTGAATGCAGGAAATGGAAGAGTGCATTTATTTGCGCGCTTATTTGCCTGTTCAATTGTAAGATGAGGCAAGTAATCAGGCAAGAGCTCTTCAAGTTTGATTACAGGTTTACGGTACTTCATGAGTAACATAAAACTGATATCAACTGGATCATCAATTTTCATAGCTGCTCCCATTATGAAATCTCCTTCAAACTTTGTTTTACCGATTCAGGTAACCCAAAAAAATCATTTAGAGTTTTGTCAAATTCACCGCTTTCAATGAATTGATCCATCAGGTTTACTTGCTTATCGATATTGCTATCTTCACAGTGCTCACATGGTTTTTGAATATCAATCATTGTTTTCTCCTTGAGCCTTCAAGTATTCAAATTTTGCATCTGCCCAGTTCTTTGCATCATATGGGCTTAAACCTTTTTTCTTGCACCAGTCAGCGCACCAGAGCCACTGCACATCATCAAATGGGGTTGGCTCAACTATTTGATCAGTACTATCCATCACGCCACCTCATAGAAGCGCTTGGCTTCTTCAAAATTTGATGTAGTAAGTGGTGATGAGCCTTTTTTGTAGCATTCAACAATCTCACCATATTTAAAAACTTTGCATGCTGTTGGTAGGTCAAAGCACTGGTACATCGGCTCTTTAAACCAATCTTCTGTGTAAAACATTTGTTCTTGGTGGTCTTCGGCTGTGCCTTCCCACTCTTGAACCTGAAAGTATTCATCAAATGATTCGATCATGAACTGATTGCCTTCAGCCTTAGTCATTGCTCTGTAACGAGCCAAAGCACGTTCAGCAATTTCTTTTGATACGGCAGGTGACTGCTCATGCGGACTATCATCTTCAGGGCAGATTCCTACGCACCACAATTTATTCTTTTCCATCACGCCACCTTCACATCTAAATAATCAGGGTTATCCAGATGTTCTTCATATTCATGAAATAACACCTGACATGCCGCATTACCTGTTAAATCTTTCTTTAAGAGCACGTAACTCAACGTCTTGCGTGTGCCTTTGCCTGAAAATGTAGAACTACCATCTGTAAGCTCATTTTTGGTATAGCCCAATTTTTCTAACCAAAGCTTGAAACCGACTTCATGTTTCTTTTTAATTCTGAAGATCATCTGTATCCCCAAGTGTTCGCAAAATTTTGCAGGCAATCATCAATACCAAATAGGTTGATATTGCGGTAAGTTCTAACCCGACCTTTGTGCTGCACAAGCAGCACGCGGGTCATAGAAGAGTAGGAATAACTCATGAAGCCTCCCCAGTTTCAGCAGCTTGAATCAAGGCATCTTTGCGCTGTGCATACAGGCTAAGTAGTTCCTGATGATCAGCTGGAAGTAATTTAGCTGCAGGTATCGCTGGTGCTAGTCGTTCTAAAGTTTCTACTGAATCCATGTCATAGATCCGATTGATCAGAACCTGTTTTTTCTTCTTGTAGAAGAGATCAATAGGGGCACTACCATGTTCAGCACTTTCCACTGATGCTTGTTTGCGTGCGGCATTTTCAATTTGATCAAACGTACTTGGTTGCTGAGCTTCAATGACTTCATCTGCGATTGGTTCAGGTTCAACCTTCGGCGTGTATTGCTCTGGATCCAGCTCAAGCAATTTATCTTCCGTAAGCTTGCATAAGTGCTGTTGATCTTTTTGATCTAAGTGTCCATTGGCCAGAAATACGTGACGGAATGAAAGAACGTCATCCTCCTTAGTAAACTGATCAATTTGTGCAGTGAACTTTTCAACAAGCTTTACCCGGTCGGTTTCAACTGAATCCGCTTCAATTTCTGTAACTGGAGTTTCAGTATTAATAGTGGCTTCTTGCTCTATGGCCTCAATAGGCTGAATTACCTCTGGCTCAGGCTGTTTTTCAATATCTGGTACAGCATCACCTGGGCCAGCTGGAATGCTAGCCTGTTCAGTCTCATTCTTAGCTTTGGTTGAGCGTCTCTTTTTAGGTTTGCCTGTATTGTCTATAGTTGGGGGATAGACAATAATTCGACCAAATAGCTCACCCATTGCCACTAATTGTAATTCGGCATTTTCTTTATCCGCCTGAGCAAAACCATTGTCGACAGCTTTGAAATACTCCATGCACTGTTTGCTGTATTTAACCTGTGAGATATGGTCAGGATGAATAATAAAGATTTCCTGATCTTCCACGACATCATCAAGAGTCAAAGGCTTGGTAAATGTAATACCAGCCAGCTCCATTGTTTCAACCTTGATGCAGAACTCATAGCCTGGCATAGCGAAAATTGTGGCAGGGAACTGAGACAGATCATCAAAATCCATTAACTCACCAACAGCGCGGCACATGATATTTCGGCCAGCCATCATTGCTTCAAAAGCTTCTTTGCTATTTAGAATTTTCATGCTGACATTGCTCCCTTCGCTAATTGTTCTATGTCATTTTTTACAGCTTCAAATTTGGAAGCTTCTATCTGGTTGAGAGCATCAAGCCCTAAGTGCTCACACACTGTTTTTGCATCAAGGCCACAGGTATCGATGAAGTCCTGCAGATCGGCCAGCTGCTCATCAGAAATGCCATTGAACTCTGGTGGGTCTACCCAGGCATTACGTTGTTTATCAAACGTGCACTTCATTTCTAGAGCACGACGGACTAATTCAGCACGCATATTCTTGTAGTACAGATGAGTGTCTTCAAGAGACTGAGTGAGCTGATTTAGATCACTCGCATACTGGGCCTCACCACAGCTTTGTACCCAGTTTTCTAGATCTTCTTGAGCCTTGATTGCGGCCAATTGATCTGGTGTCAGGGTATTGATATGGTCCTTAGCCTGTTTGATAAGATCGGCCAGAAATGTAGGGCTGGTCTTTAGATCCGGCACCCATACTTCACCAGTCTCACCGCCTAAACCACCCGCATTTTTAGCGTGATGGGTAGGGCAAGGCTTAAAGCTAATTACCCGGGCATTCTTGCCTTCACCAGTAGTGACTGTGGTCAAATAGCCCATAATGTCAGCAATGCGATATAGCTCATTTCGGTTCTTACCACCCAGATCAGGGCGATAAATTACTTGGTCACCGCTTTGATCTTCAGAAGCGTGAGCAATAAACACCACATCTTTTCCTGAAGCGATCAGCGTATTCACGTACTGCTTAAAGATGTTGTTGGCCAAGCCCTGGGCTTTAAGCTTTAACGATCCATCTTTTTGTTTGTTGGTCGCATTCAGCATTAAATGAGTTTTGATGCTTTCAAGCATTGCACCAACGGTATCAATCACAATGGTGTTATACGGTTCAAGATCTGCCATTGTTAGGTTTGCAACGTCAGACCACTGGTGAGCCTGAACTACAGCACCGCGACGAAGCTCACCAGTACGGTGGGAACCTTTGTCAAAGTCGAATGAAATAGCTTTGTCACCCGTAAAGCCGATAGAGGTTTTACCCAAACCCGGATCTGCGTACAGGTAAACAATAATTGCTTGGACCAACAGCGCCTGATTCGCTGGAATAATATTAATCGCCATCTCAACGTGCTCCTGCAGGACGGTTATTACGCTTAAAGTTCTTATAGTCTTCCGATGCAAAGAAGCCGGTACTTTCTAAAACTTGATGACGCTTGTTTTTGCGCATAGCAACACGCGCATTCTCCAGTCCATCTAAAATCCATTTCGGAGTAAGGGATTTATCCATCTTCCTCAATGAGCCGTCCGGCTGAATGGAATAGATAGTTGTGTTGCAGAAATAGTCAGCAATAGTTCCTGAGCTTTTTACACGTAGGGCAAAATAGCTCGCCCGGGTTTTACCCACTCGATAGATTTCAAGTCCTTCAAAGGTCTTGATGTATTCAGAGAAATAACGATGAGTTGAGTTGAACTCAATCGGCATTGGCACTACAGGTAGTTCATCTGCTTTGAATTGCAGGAAACCGGTGTAGAGGTCTACAAAATTAATTTGAGTTCGATCATTTAGAGGAGACCAGTCATCAGAGCCGCATTCACACCAGTAGACCGATTGACCATTCAAAAGCGCCTCAAAGATTTGATCAGCAGAATTTAAAATCATGACTGAACCTCCACCAGACGGTGCTTCATGATGTAGCCGGCGATCATTGAATTGATTTCGCGGTGATCTTGATGATCAGTGAAGTCGTTATATGGATTGCCATTAGCATCGAACACCTTGATTTCACCTAGTTCAACGACTTCTATATTTGTGAATTCGGAACCTGGTACACCGTAATCATCCGGGTGTGCTTCAACTTCAAATGAAGTGATTTCCAAACGGAAACCATCCAGATTTAGGACAGCTTCACCGTGTACATCGTCGAGCATCTTTAAAGAGACGATTCCATATTCAGATTGAATATTTTGAGCTGGTGCTACCTGGTCAGTACCAAAGTCAGCAAGATGAGCAAATGCCAAGGCGCTTACAGTTAAGGCAGCGGTAAACAGAGTTACCTTGAAGCTATTGTGTGGAGTTAATTTTGTGTTCATAATTACTTTACTCACAGAGAGAGTGTGGGTCATGCTCCAGGTTGTTAGTGCAACGCTGGGGCTTTTCTTTGCTTGTGAGATAAAATATACCTGTGAGGTAAAATAAAGTAAATACCTGTAAGGTAAAAATGGTAAAAATATTTTTACTCTTCAGGTGAAATAAGATTTAATAGACAAAAGAAAACCCACTATCAAAGGTGATAGAAATGAGTCTAGAAAATGAAATGCACGAATGGCGTAAGCAGTTGGTTGAAAAATTACTACTAAATGGCGTTAAGACTGAGGATTTAGAAAAACATATAAATGTGGCGGAGATGGCAATATATGGAAATCAAATTGCCACTGTAACTATTGAATGCCCATTTAAATTTGCAGATGAATTAAAAGCCATCCTTCAAGATTTCTCAAAGAAGAATGACTGCTATGTAATTACTAAGACTACTGGTTAGAACGTGCGCGGTCCACCAGTGGATGGTTTCTGATGTACGCGATTTTTACCAAGTTCAGCATTAATTTCATCGAGGCTTTCGTTATAGGTTTCAACCCAGAGCTGAGCGCTTGTTTTATCATAAGCAATATGGTCTTTATCAGCAATTTTGGTTTTAGTAAGCTCTAACGCTAGGGCTTCTATAATTTCAGGTTTCATATTTTCTCCGGTATTAATGGTTATTTAAGATCAATGTTGGCACAAAGTCTTAAGCCCATAATATCAGGGAAAATATGGATTTATTGGAAAAAGAAAACCCACACAGGGTGGGTTGTTTGGAGTTTGTTAAAATGAGCAAGAAGAAATTTCGAGCTGAATTATATAAAGCTTATGTTGCCTCAGGCATACATGACCATGCCC